>JBDNHE010000029.1:0-3425 GCA_041688945.1 Gemmatimonadota bacterium
AGCCGATGAGCACCAGGACGTAGTGGAACAGCCGTTGGGTCGTGCCGATGGTCCCGGGGCTATCAATCCCTCGACGCCTCATCCCCCGCGAAATCAGCTTCTGAATGATCTTGGATCCGGTAAACGTCACCGTCAGCACCAAAAAGAAACCGATCACACTGCCGACGGTGATATCGTCACCACTTCCAATGCTGCTCAGAACGGGAATTGGCAGCTGCAGGAAGTCCCGCAGCTCACTCAACGCCGAAACGACCGTGTTGTCGACCAGCTGTGTGGCCGAGTCGGCCAGTCCGGCTACACCGCCGGTACCCGCGTTCGCGCTGTCGGCCACGCTGTCGGCCGCGGGAGACCTACCCGCCGCGATTGAATCCTGAAATAACGAAATCACAACCAGCCCCTGCGCCGGAAGAAGAACAGCAATGACAGCGCGGTCGAAATCATCACGACCCAGACCAGAGGGTAAGCCCACGCGACACCCAGTTCGGGCATGATCTCGAAATTCATTCCGTAGATCCCGACAATAAAGGTCAGCGGAATGAAAATCGTGGCCACCAGGGTGAGCACCTTCATGACGTCATTCTGCCGCATCCCCATCAGCGAAATGTAGGTATCCATGTTGGCAGAAATGGCTTCACGGAGCATCTCGCTGACCTCCGATACCTGCCGGACGTGGTCTCGAACATCCTCAAACAGCCGCTCCGATTCCGGCGTCAGGAACCGTTCGCTGACCTTGGGCAAGGCCTCGAGCGCTTCCCTCAGCGGCCAGCAGGCACGCCTCAGTGCGACACTCTCCTTTCGGGCCGCCCGCAGGCGTTGGGGCACATTCCCTGGCAGCGAAGTGAAAATGTCCTCTTCGATGGTCTCCAGGTCCTCGGCGATTCGGTCCATCACCAGGTAGTAGGCATCGACCACAGCGTCGGCGAGGGCGTACCACAGATAGTCGGCTTTTCGCTCTCGCAGGGGCGCCTGTTCGTACTCCAGCCGAGCGCGAATCGGCCCCCACGAATCCCCATCGTGTTCCTGGAACGAGACCACCAGCCCCGTGGTCAGATACAGAGCCAGCTGTTCTCTGCGAACAGAGCCGTCCTTTTCGATGGAGAGACTGCGGAGCGAGAGGAAGAGGCCGTTTTCCAGGGCGTCCAGGCGCGGGCGCTGACCGATGTCGACGGCGTCTTCCACTGCGAGCGGGGGAACCCCGTAGAACGCAGCCACCCGCCCGAGCTCTTCCATGTCGGCATGCCCGCACAGGTCTACCCACAGGACCGAGCCTGACTGTACCGCAGGGAGGGCGTCACCCCGACCGACCTCGCCGGTCTCGAGAGTCTCCTGCGAGTACCGCGTGTACTTGACGGTGAACAGTGTGAGTCCCTCGTCGACGCGCGTCCGGGCCGTCCCCGGAGGTGCTCCGACATGTCGCTTGGTCCTTCGCAGATAACTGGTCATCGGGACTCGGCCTGAGAACGATCGTTGATTTCTTCGAATCTAAAGTGTGTCCGGTGTTTCATCGCCCGCCAGCCCCGACCTCATCCAGAAACCGGCTGATTGCGCTTGGGAAACTTCATTCGTGCGACCTCAGGCTTGTGCGGGTCCAACGGTTCCGGTGGCCAACGCCCCGCGTACACTCCCAACAAGATAGAGGTTGCCGACCACTCGCCCTCCCAGGAAAGCAAAGAAGGCTGTCGTCACGCCAACCCACTGCAGCCCCCATCCCCCAATCAGGAAGAGGACCGCGATGGTCAGCACTTCGAGTGACGTGGCGGTTGTGATGGGCCCGGTACGGCGTGCCTGGACCAGAATGGCTCGCTGAAGTGACAGGAGCACGGAAAGGGCCGGCAGGGGGACCAGCAACTGAGCCGGTCTCAAGGCGTACTGGCCGAGTCCGGGGCTCAACCCCGACAGGCCCTCGAACCACACGACGGACAGGGGCGTAAACGCGACCAGCGCCAGAGCGCCCGAGGTAGAAAGTCCAAGGATCAGCGCAAACCGGCTGATGACCGCAACGTGCTGATTCCGGCGACCCAGTCGCGCGATGGCCGCCTCCTGGAAGCTCAGGCCGAAGCTCCGGAAGATGAACGACAGCGCGTGTACCACGGGGAACACGGCCAGCGACTCCAACGGGGATGGCGCCCGGCCCATGAAAAAGGTCAGCATGGGCTGAACCGTCAGCCCGATCAGCGACGTCAGCGCGAGCGGATAGTAGAAGCGGAGGATCTCGCGGTAGCGAAGTGCCCCGGGAGTCGTGCCCTTCCCGTCCTGGTGGGGGAGGTCGTCCGGATCCTCCACGGCTGCCTCGGGCAATTCCCGGATGGCCGGCGCGGTCATCCATCGTGCCACGATCACCTCGGCCATCACGCCGGCCGACAGAGCAGCCGCCCCGACCCAGGCGCCGGGCACACCATCCATGGAGTAGATGAGCACCGCCGTGGCGCCCATGGTGACCAGTCGGATCACCGTGCCATAGGCGACCAGCCTGGTGCGGCCGCTCCGGATCAGGACACCCTGAAGAAAGCGTCGGTACCCGATCGCCCCGGGCCAGGGCAGCAGAATCCAGAGGGACCAGTAGGTCAGGCGCGAGACGGTCGGCGGCAGGGCCAGTACAACATCGGCAAGGAGGTGCCAGACCGGCGGGATCAGCACGATCAGCATCAGCACCGTGGCCAACGCGCTCATCATGAAGGTGAACGCCCGCAGCTTGGCAAAACTCTGCCGGTCCTCGACCAGCGCTGTGGCGGCGCTCATGAGCATGATCACCGGTGACTCGACCAGGATCGCAAGCGCAAACGCCACGCCGTATGCCGCCAGATTGAAGGTCGGGTCCGCCAGGCGAGCGATGATCGCGGCCAGGAACGGCCCTTCGATCGACATCATCAGCCAGGTCGCCGCCAACGGCACCCAAAAAACGAAGAGCGACCCCAAGGTCGGTGACTGCGGAGGGCGGGGAGCGTTCAATCTGCGTTGTGGATCGAGGAGGTAGCCCCCAAGGTATTCAATTCTGACACCATGACGCTCGTAACGCGGCTCGCCCCACTTCTTCAACAGCCTTCTCGACATGCTCGCTTCCGTCCTTCTTCTGACATCGTTCCTGACGCCCGCCGATACGCTTGGGCTCCCGGCTCGCAGCGCCATGCTCTGCTCCGAGCCGGGACCGGGCGTGGCGGCGGCCACGTGGATCGTGCCGATTGAAGTCGGTGTGGTGTCTGCGCGGCCCGAGCCCGCCTGGAACAGCGAATGCCTGACTCGATGGCTTCCCGAAATCCGGAGTGCCCTGATCATCCGGCCCGACCAGAATGGGCGGCGACGGATGTTCGAGTTGATGACCACCCAGAGAGGGGAATGGCTTCGCGTGAGGCCGATCGTGCCCAACCGAACACTGATCGATCCGCAGATTACCGCGGGGCCCATCTCCATCCTTGGTGGACGCTTCA
>JBDNHE010000030.1:0-1726 GCA_041688945.1 Gemmatimonadota bacterium
AAAGGATGGGTGAGCAGGAGGAGACGTTCTTCATCGGCGAGCTGGCCGCGCGGAGCGGGTCGAGCCGCGACACCATCCGATACTACGAATCCAACGGGGTGCTGCCCGATCCGCGCCGGAGCGGGAGCGGATACCGGATCTACAGGCCCGCCGACGTGGAGCGGCTGACCTTCGTGGCGCAGGCCAAGGGGCTCGGGCTGACCCTGGACGAGATCGCCGATACCCTGAAGATCGTCGATGAGGGCAGAGAGCCATGTGCGCACGTGCGGGACGCGCTCCGTGGGCGGTTGATACAAACCCGTGCACGCATCGACGACCTGAAAGCGCTGGAGGCGAGGCTCCAGAACGCTCTGGGAAGAGCTCAGGCGGTGCCCCACGACAGCGAGGTCCCGGCTGGAGGTGCGTGCCGGTGCCCGATCATCGAGGATGTCGCGGGCGGAACGGGTTGATGCGGGTGTCACGAGTGTTGGGGAAGGCCCTCCCTTTGTCGCTGGCCATCGCGGTCCTGCTGGGGGCTCCCCTCACCGGACTGGCGCAGGCGCTGCCCTTTCACACCTCGACGGGCATCACGGCGGGCTTCAACGAGAATGCTGCCCGCCACTTCGTGCGCTTCGTGGGGCGTAGCGGACTCATGCGGGATGGGGTCTCGGTGACGGATCCCATGAGCCGGGACGTCGACGGGCTCGCGGTGATCAATGGCGCCATCCTCGGGGGTTTCACACCGCTGTGGACCTTCCGGGTCATCGTGCCCTGGGTCCACAAGGAGATGGAGTTCCGTCCGGAGCCGGGCCGCGCCGCGACCTTCGAGACATCCGGGGTCGGGGACGTACTTCTTCAGACGAAGTGGATCTTCTATCGCAATGACCGGCCCGCTGCCACGACCCGTCTCGGTGTTCAGGGCCGCGTGACCCTCCCGGTGGGAGGCACGGACGCGCGCCTTCCCTCCGGCCAGGTCGCGCCCCGGTCTCTCCAGGTGGGGACCGGGACGTGGGCCTTCGAACCCAAACTGATCCTGACCAACATGGATGGGCGTTGGGGGCTCCACGGGAACCTGGGGGGCCGCTTCAGCAGCCGGGACGAAGGCTTCGAGCCCGGCGACGCCCTTCTCTACGATCTGGCCGTCGGCTTTCGGTTCGTACCGTGGATCTACGAGAGCCTGAGGGACCAGTCGGTGGTGGTCTACCTCGAGTTGAACGGAGAGCTCGCGAGTCGAGACGCCCTGGCTGGGCAGGAGACCCCTGACTCCGGAGGCCATCTGGTCTGGATAGGGCCTGCTCTCCAGTGGATACCCGCTCCATGGCTGCTCTTCGAGGGATCGATGCAGGTGCCGGTGGTCCAGGATCTCAATGGCACGCAGCTCGGTCACGACGCCCGGATCCAGTTCGGGACCCGGTACCGGTTCTCCCTATTCCGGGAGTGACGAGGACATGCGCTCTCGGATGGACCCCGGTCATGTCGGTGAAAGACCTGACTTCACGCGACATTCAACAGGAGATTTCCAGATGAATCGTCTAACCCTTGTACTCGTCTTCAGCATCGCCACGCTGTTCCTGCTAACCAGCCCACTTTCCGCCCAAGCTTCGCCGCCTGAGGACGAAGCGCCGCCCGACATCGTCGTGGAGGTCGCCGGAATGTCGTGTCCGTTCTGCGCGTACGGGATCGAAAAGAAGTTCGTGGAGCGGGAGGAGGTCGACTCCGTGTTCGTCGCCCTCAAGGAGAGCGAGGT
>JBDNHE010000031.1:0-14617 GCA_041688945.1 Gemmatimonadota bacterium
AGTGTGGTGTGTCAAAAGTTCGCGAGCCACCGAGAGCGTCGAGGCGCCGGACCTGCGAGGCGCCACGACGAGGGATAGCAGCGCTATCCCGACTCGGGGCAACGACGCAGGGCCGGATGAATCGGCGTTCGAATGGCCGAGACACTTTTGATACACCACACTAGAGCCGTGCTGCGACACTCTCGGTACGGACACGGGACTTCTGCCACACCACACTGGGGGGCTGATTGACCCCTTGACCATTCGGACTCTGGCACACACTTTGCGTCACAAAGTTGCAGACGCAAAATGTGACTCCCGCCGGACCAGAATGAACCAGCCCGCACGAAAACTCCCGCCTCCCCAGGCCCCGCCTGCCGCGCTTCACGACCGTGCGATGGACAACCTTCAGTACATCCGGGACACGATGGCGCGCTCAAGCGCGTTCACCGCGATTTCGGGTGGCTCGATGGTCGTCATGGGACTGATCGCGATTGCGACCGCGTTTCTGTCGGACACGACCGATCCGATCACCTGGATCGGGACGTGGCTTGGCACAGCCGTTCTGGCCCTGACTGTCTCGGCGGTCGCGACAATTCACAAAGCCCGCCGCGTGGACGAGTCCGTGTTCAAGGGACCGGGTCGGAAGTTCATGCTGGCCATGTTCCCGGCGCTTGCAGTCGGGGCGTTCCTCTCGGTGCCGTTCATGCGGGGTGAGGGCATCGAGTTTCTGCCGGGCGTCTGGCTTCTTCTGTATGGAACTGCCGTTGTGGGCGGCGGCGCGTTCTCGGTTCGCACGATTCCGCTCATGGGCGCGTCCTTTCTGGCACTGGGCGCCGCCGCTGTTCTTATTCCGGCCGGCTCGGCCAACCTGTGGATGGCACTCGGATTCGGCGGGCTCCACATCGTGTTCGGTAGCTGGATCGCATGGAGGCATGGTGGCTGAGAAAAACAGAGTCCGTTCGATCGACCTGGATGTGATCGACGAGGACACGACATCGGTAGTGGAGAGCACGCGCAAACTCTGGAGCGTGGATGGCTCAACCGACGCGGCGGGGCCGTTGGAGCTCGACCGGCTGATCCACGAGCGGGTTCGCCTTGGTATCGTCAGCGCGCTGGCGGTCAACGGCACGCTCGCCTTCAATGATCTCAAGGACATCCTGAAGACGTCCGACGGCAACCTCAGCACCCACGCCCGCAAGCTTGAGGAGGCGGGGTACCTGATCTGCACCAAGTCGCACGATGGCCGATCACCCAGGACCGAGTATGCACTCACGCCGCAGGGTGCATCAGAGTTCCAGGCCTATCTGAATCACATGGAAGCGCTGATCCGGGCCACGCGTGATGGAGGTGAGGGATGAATACCAAGCCGCTTGATGGACTGCACGTCGGCCTGATCATGGACGGGAACGGTCGCTGGGCCAAACAACGGGGCCAGCCCAGGGTGGCGGGCCATCGTGAAGGCGTCCGTACCGTTCGCCGGATCGTAAGTGCGGCGCCTGATATGGGCGTCAGGACGCTCACACTTTATGCCTTCTCTTCGGACAACTGGCGGCGACCACGGCCCGAAGTAGCGGCGCTGATGCGCATTTTCCACCGCCATCTCCGGTCGGAGTCCAAGGAGCTCAAGGACGAGGGCGTGAGGGTGTCGCTGATCGGACGGCGCGACCGCCTTCCGAGCCGCGTGCTCAAGGCTGCCGACGAGGCCGAAGCCCTGACCCGGGACCAAATCCGGCTGCATCTGCGACTGGCGATCGACTACTCCGCCCGCGACACACTTGCCGCGGCGGCTGAGATGCTCCGGGGCGGCGATGAGCCGGTTACTCGCGAGGTCCTGGCAGAGGCGATCGGTCGCGCCATGTGCTGTGAGGGAGCCACTCCCGATGTGGATCTGATGATCCGGACCAGTGGCGAGGAGCGGCTGAGCGACTTCCTTCTTTGGGAGAACGCCTACGCTGAGCTACTGTTCACAGACACCCTGTGGCCCGATTTTCAGCCGGGCGAGTTCGCAGCCTGCATTCGTGACTTCCATGGTCGCGACCGGCGGTTTGGTGGACTGAACACGCGGGCGGAAGCAGTCTGATCCTCTCCTGAAAGGTCGGTAACCCCGATGTCTGATCTGTACCGGTACGCAGCGCTGCTGCGCGGGATCAACGTGGGCGGCCATAGGGTGAAGATGGATCGACTTCGTGCCGTCATCGGCGAACTGGGCTACACGGACGTCAAGACGTTGATCGCCAGCGGGAACGTGGTGTTTTCAACCGAATCGGATGACGTTCCGGCGCTTGAAGCCGAAATCGAAGCCCACCTGCTGGCCGAGCTCGGCTACGAAGTGGCGACCTTCCTGCGGACGCCCGATCAGCTGGCCGAGGTCGTCTCGATCGCCCAGGGACGAGGCTCCAGGGATGGGAGTACCGACACGTGGCGCGGTGGCGCCCTCGCGGGCGGGCAGAGCTCGTGCTACGTGATCTTCTTTGCCGAGCCGCTCGGTTCTGAAGTGGCCACACGATTCAAGAACGCCTGCTCGCATACCGACGATTTCCAGATCGAGGGCCGCGAGATCTACTGGCGACTCCCGGGCAAGCTCTCCGATTCACCCCTGTTCGGGCGCAAATCCGAGCGGATGATGAAGGGACTGCAGACCACGTCGCGGAACCTCACCACCGTCCGGCGACTGCTAGGGAAGCTCTGAGGAGAACCCGACTCACATGGGGCCAAGCACCGCACCCTTCATGATCAACTTCCGGGTGGCCGACCTGGAGGCTCTGATGGCCGAGCTGAAAATGGCGGGGGTTCACGTGGTCGGGGACATTGAGCAGCACGAGAACGGCAAGTTCGCCTGGATCACGGATCCAGACGGTCGCAAAGTCGAGCTCTGGGAGCCGGTTCCTTCAAAGGACGACCCTTACATCTGAGGGTGGCCAGGCGGGTGTGGCGTCACAACCACACCCGCCTGTTCATTTTCACCCGGGCATGCCACGCATGACCAGGACCTTCTCCTCGGTCATCTCATCCATCGCAAAGCGGACGCCTTCCCGGCCGAACCCGGAGTCCTTCGACCCCCCATACGGGAAGTTGTCGACCCGGAACGTCGGCACGTCGTTGACCATCACTCCACCGTAGTCCAGCTCCCGGTAGGCCTTCATGGCTTTGCCGATGTCGTGGGTGAAGACGCCGGCTTGCAGGGCGAAGCGGCCGGAGTTGCAGATTCTGATGGCCTCGTCGAAGTCGTCGAACGACTCGACCACGGTAACCGGTCCGAACACCTCATCCTTGCAGACCTTCATCTGCGGTGTGCCACCGGTCAGGATTGTGGGAGCTACCACGCTGCCCTCAGCGGTACCGCCGGAATGGAGGGTGGCGCCCTGTTCTATTGCCTCCCTTACCCACGAAAGCACCCGCTCCACATGCCTCTCCTGAATCAGCGGCCCAACGATCGTATCCTCGTTCAGGGGGTCGCCACACGCGACCTCTTCGGTCGCCTTGATGTACCGGGGCAAGAAATCGTCGTAGAGGCTCGAGTGAACCAGAATCCGCTGAACCTTGATGCATACCTGACCGGCGTTGGCCCAGGAGCCCATGACGACGGGTCCCATGACCGCGTCCAGATCGGCGCCCTCGTCGATGATGCAGGGAGCGTTCCCTCCCAGCTCCAGCAGAACCTGCTTCTTGGTGGCTAGCGCCTTGAGCTTCCAACCGACAACGTCGCTGCCGGTGAAGGAGAGAACCTTCATCCGGGCGTCTTCAACCATCATCTGAGCCACGTCAGGCTCACAGTGGAGCACACTCAGCGCCTTTGCGGGCAGCCCTGCTTCGGCCAGGATCTCGGCCAGGATCAGGCCGGTGATCGGGCACTGTGGCGGTGGCTTCAGGACCACGGACGTCCCAACAGCAATGGCCGGGGCGAGTTTGTGGGCGATCAGGTTGAGCGGAAAATTGAAGGGCGAAATCGCCGCCACCGGGCCACGAGGGACCCTGGTGTACATGCACATCCGGCCCTCCGCCCGCTCCTCAAGGTCCAGGGGCAACACCTCGCCGATGGCGGTCCGAGCCTCACCGGCCGCCAGGGTAAAGGTCACCTGCGCGCGCGTGACCTCACCCCGGCAGTAGCGAATAGGCTTGCCGCTCTCGCGTGCCATTAGCTGGGCGATCTCCTCCGCGCGCTCCCTGAGGCCAGCCACGGTCTTCTCAAGGATCTCGGCCCGTCGGTGGGTCGGCATGCGCCGCATCTCCTCGAACCCTTCTACCGAAATGGCGATGGCGTCGTTCATGTCGGCGGCGCTTGCCAGGCAGACCTCGGCGACGGGACTCCCGTCGAAGGGGCTGGTGATGATCTCGGTGGCCTGGCCAATGCGAGCTTCTCCGCCAATGCGGAGCGGGTACTTCTTCATTAACGGACTCCTTGCAGGTCTTCTGGCCGAACGCCCCCTCGCAGTCGGCACTGAGCCGCCAGCAGTTTTTCGCACGCCAGTCCACTATCTTAACATTCCTGCAGTATTCCACCCCCTCTCACCTAGGAGAAAAATGAGCAGCCAGACTCTGATCGATCGGCGCCACGCCGTAGTGCCCCGTGCCGTCGGTCAGTTTGCAGGCGAGATCGCCGTCGCCTCAGCCTCGGGCGCCCGCCTGACGGACCTTGAAGGCAACCAGATCATCGACTTCGCCGGCGGCATCGGCGTCATGAATGTCGGCCACTGCAACCCGCGCGTGGTCAAGGCGATCCAGGATCAGGCCGCCACTCTGATTCACACCTGCATTCACGTAGCGACCTACGAGCCCTATGTAGCCCTCTGCGAGAAGCTGGTCAGCCTCCTGCCCCATGGCGATCAGACCAAGGTGGTCCTGCTCAACTCGGGTGCCGAGGCCGTCGAGAACGCGATCAAGTTTGCCCGCCAGGCCACTGGCCGGTCGGCTGTGATCGCCTTCTCCGATGCCTTCCACGGTCGGACCATGATGTGCATGACGCTCACCTCGAAAACCCGCTACAAGGTCGGCTGTGGGCCCTACGCGCCTGAGGTCTATCGCCTGCCCTACCCGAACCACTATCAGAGGGGGGACGGGCTGAGCCTCGAGGACTTCTCGGCCCGTGAACTCGCTCGCCTGGAGGAGTCGTTCACCAGCATGGTTCCGGCAGATCAGGTCGCCGCAATCATCCTTGAGGTAATCCAGGGCGAGGGCGGATTTGTCGCGGCCCCGAAAGCTTACCTCGAAGGCCTCCGCGAGCTCTGTGATCGCTACGGCATCATGCTGATTTTCGACGAGGTTCAGTCCGGCTTCGCACGTACCGGCCGCTGGGCCGCCTATGAGCACTCGGGCGTCACCCCCGACATCTCGACCTGGGCCAAGTCGATGGGCGGCGGAATGCCCATCTCGGCAGTCATGGGCAGGGCCCACGTGATGGATGCGGCGAGCCCCGGGACCGTTGGCGGTACGTATGGCGGGAACCCGGTTTCGTGCGCGGCTGCCCTGGCCACTCTCGAGACCATGGAAGAGATCGACCTCTGCGCTCGTGGTGCCGAGATCGGGGATCGCATCCGAGCCCGTCTTGAGGCGCTGAAGGAGCAGACCGACCTGATCGGCGATGTCCGTGGCCTGGGCGCGATGATCGCGCTCGAGTTCAGTCATGACCGAGACCCGAGCCGACCCAACGGAGAGGCCGTCACCGCGGTCACCGCCGCCTGTCGCGACAAGGGCGTCCTGGTGCTCCCGGCCGGACCGTACGGAAACATTATCCGGATACTCTGCCCGCTGGTGATCAGCGATGAGGATCTCGAAACCGGTCTCAAAACGATCGAAGACGCGGTCCTTTCTCTCTCAAAATCTGGAGTCCCCGCCTGATGCAGCCCTTCGCGATTGCAGGCATGCAGCTTCAACTCTCCGCAGTCAAAGAGAACGTCAGCTTCATGCACGAGCGCCTTGAAGTGCTCATGAGCGTGTATCCCTGGGTCCAGATGGTTGTGTTCAGCGAGTTGGCGCCCTTTGGGCCGCTGACCCGAAACGCCCAGCCCTTCCCGAATGCAACCGAGGCCACGTTCCAGGAGTGGGCAAAGCGACATGGTATCTGGCTGATTCCAGGCTCCATGTTCGAATCGCACGAAGGGTCGATCTACAACACGGCTTCCGTGATCAACCCTCAGGGTGAGGTCGTCGGGCGATATCGGAAGATGTTCCCCTTCCTTCCCTATGAGACGGGAGTGTCTTCCGGCACCGAATTCATGGTCTTTGACGTTCCAGAGGTCGGCCGTTTCGGGATGTCGATCTGCTACGATCTGTGGTTCCCGGAAACCGCCCGTACACTGGCGGCCATGGGGGCTGAAGTCATTCTACACCCCACGCTCACCGGAACCATCGACCGTGACGTTGAGCTGTCGATCGTGCGTGCCACGGCCGCTCAGAACCAGTGCTTCGTTTTCGGTATCAATGGCTTCGGCGACTGCGGCAATGGTCGCTCGATCATCGTGGGTCCGGCAGGCGAGATCCTGTACGAAGGCCAGAGTGCGCAGGAGATGATTCCGTTCGAGATCAACCTCGGCCGCGTTCACCGCAGTCGTGAGGTCGGCCTGCGCGGACTGGGACAGCAGCTCAAGAGCTTCCGAGACAGAAAGGTCAAGTTCTCCGTCTACACCGACGACGCACAGGCCTGGCCATATCTGAACAGCCTCGGGCCCCTCGAGAAGCCAGAGCGGGGTTCGCAGGCGGGTATTCAGCCGAAGGAGTTGGGATGAAGGACGACGATGATCCGATCCATACCGAAAGCCCTGAGGATGAGCCGCCCAGGAACCGCTCGCTCAGGGACCACTACGCTCCGTCGCAGTACCGGACGGAGGCCTGGAATCAGCTCAAGCACGCCACCAACAAGCTTCATCGCGCACACCGCCGTGGTATGGACATCTCCGATCAGCGCGGAGACGTCCGGCGCACCCTGCTTCAGCTGTCCCGTCTGGAAAACTACTGGGCTTTTCCGGGGACCGATCTCTGTGAGGAGTTGGCAACGCTCCTCAGTAAGGGCGCGTTCGAGTCCCTGGCAGATCGAACCGGGTTGGTCGTTCGACTGCTGGCCGGACACACCTACCGCAGTCGCGACCTCAAGGCGCCGCTGTCCCGCGCGGATGATTCCCCGGAAACCGACATCGCCCCCGAGTTCAGCGCCGACGAGGGACGCCCCTACTTCGAGGTCCTTGTTGTAGATGACCTCGATGTGCAGGAACGCAGAGAACTGCGGGACGCGCTGCTGGCCGTTCAGGATGAAGAGGACGACTTCACCTACGACGTCATCTTCGCCTCGAGTTTTGAGGACGCGGTCATTTCTGTCCTCTTCAATCACAACATCCAGAGTTGTGTGCTCCGATACGACTTCCCAGCGGAGACGCTGGTGGGAGTTCCGGAGCTGGCCCACTTCCTGAAGATGGTGCCGACCGCGCTTCGTGAGCGCGCCGAACGGGAACCGAGTGACGCGCTCGCCAACACCATCCATCTACTGCGCCCCGAACTCGACCTCTTCCAGGTTACCGACGAGACGCTGGGCAGTGTGTCAGCCAGTCGGACCCGTGCGTTTCGTCGTGTCTTCTATAGTCAGGAAGACTACCGCGAACTCCATCTGAGCATCCTGAAGGGGATCCGGGAACGGTTCGACTCTCCCTTCTTTTCGGCGTTGCGGCAGTACAGCATGCGTCCGACTGGGGTATTCCACGCCCTGCCGATTTCGCGCGGAAATTCGATCACCAAGTCGCACTGGATTCGCGACATGGGTCGTTTTTACGGGGAGAACATCTTCTTGGCGGAGACCTCATCGACCACGGGCGGTCTCGATTCGCTCCTGCAGCCGACCGGACCGCTGAAGACGGCGCAACAGAAGATCGCTCGAGCCTTTGGAGCCAAGTACAGCTACCTGGTTACCAACGGGACATCCACAGCCAACAAGATCGTGACCCAGGCCCTGGTCTCGCCCGGAGACTTCGTGATGCTGTCTCACGACTGCCACAAGTCTCACCCCTACGCCCTGGTGTTGGCGGGTGCCCAACCGGTTTACCTGGAGCCCTATCCGCTCGACGAGTTCACGATGTTCGGCGGGGTCCCGCTGCGTGAGATCAAGCGGCAGATGATTGAGCTGAAGAAGGCCGGAAAGCTTCACCGTGTGCGAATGCTGCTTTTGACCAACAGCACTTTTGACGGGATTGTCTACGACCCCGAACGGGTGATGCTGGAGGTCCTGGCGATCAAGCCGGACATGATCTTCCTGTGGGACGAAGCCTGGTTCGCCTTCGCACGCGCCACGCCGACCTATCGCCGACGTACCGCGATGAACGCCGCGGACAATCTGCAGGAGGCGTTCGCGTCGGACGAGTACAGGGAGCGCTACCAGGCGTTCCGCAATGAGTTCGACAAGCTGGATCCGAGCGACGAGGCCACCTGGCTCAACACCGAACTGCTTCCTGACCCCGACCAGGCACGGCTTCGGGTTTACGCCACGCAGTCGACGCACAAAACGCTGACTTCGTTCCGACAGGGGTCGATGATCCACGTGTACGACCAGGACTTCGAGCGTGAGGGGAAACGCCCGTTCGACGAAGCCTACATGACCCACACGTCGACCTCGCCCAACTACCAGATTCTGGCTTCGCTCGATGTGGGGCGCCGCCAGCTGGAACTCGAAGGGTTCGAGTTCGTCCGTAGCAGCGTGGGGTTGGCGATGATCATTCGGAAGCAGATCACAGACGATCCGCTGCTGAAGAAGTACTTCCGCGTACTCGTGGCCAAGGACATGATCCCACGGGACCATCGTCCTTCTGGACTTGAGCGCTTCTACGATCCGGAGGCGGGTTTTACGCGGATGGACGATCACTGGAGACAGGACGAGTTCGCTCTCGACCCCACACGCATCACGCTGCATGTGGGTGCAACCGGAATGGATGGCGACACGTTTCGGAAGCTGTTGATGGAAAAATACGACATCCAGATCAACAAGACGTCGCGGAACACCATCCTGCTAATGGTGAATATTGGATCAACGCACGGGTCCTCCACGTACCTGCTGAACGTCCTGGTTCAGATTGCCGAAGACCTGGAAGACAAGTCCCGCGATCAGAACCGGCTTGATCGTGAGCGCGAGGAGGGGAGGGTGCGCTCTCTGGTCGAACTGCTTCCTCCGCTCCCCAAGTTCAGCCGCTTTCATCCAGCCTTTGTGGACGACCCCACAGGCGACACGCCCGAGGGCAACATGCGGCGGGCGTTCTTTCTGGCCTACAACGAGTCCGCCATCCGGCACCTGCCGATGGACGGATCGATCCGGTCCGAAATTGAGAAGGGCGCGTCGGTGGTGAGCGCAGCCTTTGTGACGCCCTATCCTCCGGGCTTTCCCGTGCTGGTTCCGGGACAGCTGATCACCAAAGACATACTCGACTATCTCAAGGCGCTTGATGTGAAGGAAATTCACGGATACGACGCCAAATACGGTCTACTGGTTTTTCGGCCCGAGGCTCTCGAAGAGGAGGCTCGCCGCACCGCAGTCCAAGCCGTACCTGCTTCGCACGACAAAGGAAATTGATCCATGGCTAAGAAGAAGCTGACCAGCATCTCCGACATCCGGGCGTTCTTTCATGCCTACCAGATGCCGACCTACTTCATCAGCGCCACGCCGTTCAACCTGCAGGGCGCGGAAGAGTGGATTCGCGACTTCACCTTCATCAACTACATCGACTGCTTCGACGGCAAGCATCCCTCGGTGTTCGTGCCCACGGGCAAGGCGGCACCTGCGTTTGAGAGCATTGAGGAGATCAACAACTGGCTGCTTCAGCATGAGCAGGTTGAGAAACTGATCAAGCGGAAGGCGCCCAGCGGTCGTGGACTTCGGGGCAACGCCCTCTTTCTCTTCTTCGACAAGGAGACCGAGGAGATCTGCAAGCGTCTGCGTCTGCGGATCTGCTTCCCGTCTGCGGCCCTGCGTGCGCGAATGGACAACAAGATGGTCACCACCCGCATCGCCAATGAGGCGGGTGTAAAGAGCGTGCCGAATGCCATGGGGCGCGTGTCCAGTTTCGACCGTCTGCGAGCCATCGCGAACAAGCATCGTCTGGGCGATCGCCTTGTAGTCCAGACGGCGTTTGGAGACTCCGGGCATACCACCTTCTTCATCGACACCGAGAAGGATTACAACAAGTACGCCGAGGAGCTCGAGCAGGAAAAGGAAGTAAAAATCATGAAGCGCGTCCGTTGCCGGGGCTCGGCACTGGAAGCGTGCGTAACCCGACACGGCACGCTGGTCGGGCCGCTCATGACCGAGCTTGTCGGTTTCAAGCAGCTCACCCCGTACAAGGGCGGATGGTGCGGCAACGAAGTCGTGCCCGAGGCCTTCACCCAGAAGGTTCGTGACCAGGCTCGGAAAGCCGCGTTCAAGATGGGTGAGGCGCTGCGCAAAAAGCGCTATCGGGGCTACTTTGAGCTCGACTTCCTCATCGACATGGACACCGAGGAAGTGTATCTGGGCGAGATGAACCCGCGCGTCACGGGTGCGAGTTCCATGACCAACCTGGCCGCATTCGCTCACGCCGATGCGCCGCTCTTCGTTTTCCATCTGTTGGAGTTTGCGGGGGTCCCCTACGAACTCGATGTGGAGGAGCTGAACGAGCGTTGGTCGCACCCCACCAACATCGACACCTGGAGCCAGTTGGTCATCAAGCACACGGGCTCCAAGGTCCAGCCAATCCGGTCCGCGCCTCAGTCCGGCGTCTGGCGCATGGAGAAGAACGGAGAAGTCGTGTTCGAGCGTGATCAGATTCACCGCCGGACGGTGCACGACGAAAACCGGGCCTTCTACCTGCGCATCGCCGACAAGGGCGACTGGTTCTACGAGGGCCTCGACCTGGGGATCCTGGTGAGCCGCGGCCGCTTCATGACCAACAACTTCCGACTCACCAAGAGGGCACGGCGGTGGATTGAGGGGATCTCCGGTCAATACGGGGCTGGGCGGGCCACTGCGGCCGAGAAGGCCACAATGGACGAAGTGACCGAGAAGGTCGAAGTCGCAGGGTTCAAGCTTCTTTGATTTCGGCGGCGTAGCGGTGATGGATCGTAAGTCTTCGCTCCATCTGGAGTGGCGTTCGGAAGACCTCCCGGGGGAGGCCTGGCGGGAGCAATTCGACTGGAGCTGGGAGTCTTATCGGGGTTGGTTTCTCCGGGAGGGCGACAAGGCGCGCCCAAGCCTGAATCGGGCGCGCCGAGCTCTGAGGCTCACCATGCCTGAGCTCATCCCTGTCTGGGAACGTCTGGTCGAGCTTTCGGGGGGTGGGGATATGGCGGCTCGCATGCTGTCCCTCTATCGACCAACGCCGTTCTTGGCGGGATGTTCTCAGGCGGTGTTCCCCGGCTCCAATCCGGTTCTTTTTCGCAATTACGACTACGACCCAACCAAGTTCGAGGGCGTCTTTCTGCACTCGGCCTGGCATGGCACGCAGGTCATCGCCACCAGCGACTGCCTATGGGGGGTGTTGGATGGCGTCAACGAACACGGACTCTCTGTGGCGCTCTCGTTCGGCGGTCGTCGAGAGATTGGAAGCGGCTTCGGGATCCCGCTGATCCTGCGCTATGTGCTGGAATTCTGCACCACCCTCAAAGAAGCGGTCGAGGTGCTGAAGCGTGTGCCGTCGCACATGGCCTACAACGTGTCAGTTCTGGACAGCACTGGAGCGCACGTGGTGGTCTGGATGAAGCCGGGGGGAGGCGCGGAGATCGTGGACGCCGCGGTGGCGACCAACCATCAGGGTCGGCCTGGCTGGTCCGCCTATGCCCGAGCGACCGCCAGCCTCGAGCGCGAGCGTTTTCTGCTCGACCAGGTCGCGGTCCCCGGGCTGACCCGTGAACGGCTGGAGTCCAGTTTTCTCGAAGCGCCCTTGTACATGTCGAGACCCGAAAAGGGGTTCTGCACGCTCTACACCGCGGGGTACGAGCCCGCGACCGGGTCGGTCGACTATCTCTGGCCGGGAATCAGAGTCAGGCAGTCGATGGATTCCTTCACACCCATGACCCGCCAGATATCTCTCGCGTCCGGGCACCGGAACGGGGCCGCTTTGTAGGGGCGTAGTGCGAACGCTCACTCTGGTTGGCTAGAATTCCCACCAGAGCTGAAGCGACACAAGGCCGTCGGATGGATCGATTCCGCCAGGCGTCCACGCGTTCCCAAAGCTCGCCTTCAAGCCGGCGTTGAGAGCCAGACGGTAGCCGGCCGCGAGCTCGGCGCGAATTACGTCGTCGTCCCATGCTACGGACTCACCAGAGCTGTTGTCGGTGGGTCGGAAGAAGATCCCGCCCAGACGGCCTGCCAAGTAGAAGCCAGGGGACAGATCCTGCTGAAGCGCGAGGGACCAGGGAAGGTCGGAGACAGTGCGCTTCACGAACGGAATCTCCCACTGATCGACCCAGAATTCCGCCCTCGCCAGAGTCGCACCGCGCCTCCATTCCGCCTGCACCGCCGTCAGCGTCTGGCTGTAGTCAAAGAGCTCTGCGTAGTTCGGAATGTCGTCGCGCAGCAGGATGTAGGGGCCGTGCGAGCGCCAGGCGGAGATGCTCAGTTCCGGACTGGCCTGCAGACGGGCGCCGAAGATCCAAGTGGGGTGCTTGAGCGCCTTGGTGGACCAGTCCCATGCGGCAGAAACCGACGACGGAGCGGAGTTCACATAGGCGGCATGCAAGGTGACCGGTCCGGGCGTGATCTCGATCTTCGCACCCCACGGATAGGGCACCTGCCAGATGGGCGGTAGGCCCCCCCGGCGAAAGGTTTGCGGCTCGGCCCGCCAACCGAGGAACTGGTCGATATCGACCGGAAACCGACGGTCGGAAACTACAGTTCGCTGATCGTACGGAACCGGGGGCCGAATGAAAGGATCGTCTTCGGTCAAATGCCGCTCGGCATATCCCCCAACCGGCGACGGAAATCGACCCAGGGTCAGAGCCGCACCCAGTGGCCCGGGGCCGACTCGGACGAA
The DNA here is from genome assembly GCA_041688945.1 of Gemmatimonadota bacterium. Taxonomy (GTDB): domain Bacteria; phylum Gemmatimonadota; class Gemmatimonadetes; order Longimicrobiales; family Gaopeijiaceae; genus Gaopeijia. The sequence continues at coordinate 12,957 of JBDNHE010000031.1, forward strand.
GACCTGTTCGATTCGAGCGTCATAGTCTCCGGTGCCAGGGACATCACCCCGATCGGCGCGGAGCTCGAAGAGCAGCTGCACGTAGTCACCGATGAAACCGTCTGCGAACAGCCGAAGTCGGGGGTGGAAGAATGCCGAGCTCTCGCCGATGAGTCCCGGAAAGGAGTCGGCTGGCATGTACCCATCCAGCTCCAGCCGCCCCGACAGCCCGAACTGAATCGAGCCACTCTCGTTGCTCAGGTAGGCACGGTCTCGAATGGTCGGCCACTCCTGCGCCGAGACCGTGGTCCCGCCGGCCCAGTCCAGCGTGGGAAGAACAGCCGGAGCGAGACCGCTCGCCGCCCCGGCACCCAGCAGACAGACAAGCGCCCGGAGCGCGTGGGCACGGAAGACCTCGATCGGATCGGTAAAACCCTTGAAAGGTCGGCTACCTACTGACTCCGTCCGGATGACGGACGGTGCATCTTGCTCGCCGGACCCCTCGATTCCGTGGCTCGGCAAGGAGGCCTCATTAGAAGCGTCCCCGAGCGCGGCGCGCGTCGCCTCACCAATCAGGACCTCACCGGGCTCGGCTGAGGAACAGAGCCTCGCGGCGAGGTTCACGGTGCTGCCGACCACGGTGTAGTTCAGACGGTTGGGTGATCCCATATTGCCTGCGACGACCTCTCCAGTGTTGATCCCGATCCCCAGTCCAAGTACGGGCTCACCCCGCTCGGTGCGTACACCGTTCAGACGGGTGAGCGCCTCCTGCATCTCCAACGCAGCCCGGACGGCACGTACCGCATCGTCCGAACGCGCGATCGGTGCTCCGAAGATCGCCATGATCTCGTCGCCCACGAACTTGTCGACCACTCCCCCGGCTCGCTCCACGGCGTCGCTCAGTACTTCCATGCACTCGTTGAGCAGACGGATCACGGATTGGGGCTCCATTGTCGACGTGGTGGCGGTGAATCCGCGCAGGTCTCCGAAGAGCACGGTCGCTTGCCGAGTCTCGCCGCCCAGGACGACTTCGCCGGCCATCAACTCGGTGGCGACCTCGGGAGAGACGACTTTGTTGAGGACTCCCCTGTACCGCTCCTTGAGCCGCAGACCTTCCGTCATCTCATTGAAGGCACGAGCCAAGGTTCCGATCTCGTCATTCGATTCCACCGGCACCTCCACCTCGTAATCTCCGCCGGCGACCCGTCGGGTGGCACTGGTCAACCGGACCACGGGGCCGGTCAGGCCACGGGCCAGGAGTCCTGACACCAGGGTGGCCAGAAGGAGGGATGCGAGTCCGCCGATCAGAAGAGCCGCATTGATTCGCTCAAAAGGCTCAAGAACGGGATCGAGGGGGACTGCCCACGCGATGTGAAGGTCCTCACTCCCGGCGAACTCCGAAACGAACACCTCCCAACGCCTGCCCAACCCGTCGGTAACCACACCGAGCATTCCCGCACCGGCCTGACCCAGCCCCGCTGCCAGCTGAGGATCGAGGACAGCTGGGGCTCCGTCTGTCCCAACTACGCAGGCGCCCTCGTTCGGGAGTGTCCTGGTTTCTGTGTAACTGGCCATAACGTAAACTCCAAAGAACGGAGGGTATTGAGATGGCAGAGCAGAAGAAGGATGTGGACGAGCTTCTTGATCGGCTTCTGGAGGGCAAGAGCCCCCGAGAGGTGGTG
>JBDNHE010000032.1:0-8950 GCA_041688945.1 Gemmatimonadota bacterium
ACATGATGGGTGGCGAGGACCAGGAGGCCGTCGCTGCCGTAGTGAACGCATTCCACGCGGCGCTCTCCAGTGGGAACGGCGAGGCAGCCGTGGCCCTTCTGGCGGATGACGTCCGGATCATGGAAGGCGGCGGGATGGAGACGAAGGAACAGTATCATTCCGGCCATCTGAACTCCGACATGGCCTTCGCTCAGGCAGTTCCCCGCGAACGCAGCGAGCTCAACATCGTACTGGCCGGTGATGCCGCGTGGGTGACCTCCACCAGTACGACGGTCGGTACCTACCGCGGTCGCGAGATCGATTCGCGTGGCGGCGAGCTGATGGTGCTGGCCCGCACCCCCGAGGGCTGGAAGATTCGCGCGATCAGCTGGTCGTAGCCCACGGGGCGCCGATCGGTGGGGCTTCACCATCGGTCGGCGTCAGCCTCCTTCAAAGAGTCGCATGTGACAAGCTGCGTGCGGGCGCCTTTCAGAATCAGGATCGGGCTGACGCGACCCGGAAGATGGAGGAGTTAGTACAGGTATTCGACCGGCAATGCTCCTGAACTGGAGGATCCAATGACCATCGACAAACACGACGACGATCCCGAAACCGATCGGGACCACCCGGTCCATCGCGATGCCCCGGGCTACGCTCACGAGGGACACCAGCACCACGGGGACGCTGGGCCTGGCTCGGCACCCCAGGCGAAGGACCCGGTCTGCGGCATGACGGTCCCGGCGGACTCACCGCACCGAGCCGAGTGGAAGGGCGAGGACGTTCGATTCTGCTCGGCAGGCTGCCGCACGAAATTCGTGGCTGACCCGGAGCGCTACCTCGAAGGCAGCAAAACCGTCCAGCCAGCAGGATCGAGCTCCGCGTGGTACACCTGCCCCATGCACCCTGAGATCCGCCAGCAGGGTCCGGGATCCTGCCCCATCTGCGGGATGGCCTTGGAACCCGAGTCGGGACTTCGCGACGGCGATGGGCCCGATCCTGAACTGGTCGACTTCCGACGCAGATTCTGGATCGGCGTGGCTCTTTCTTTGCCGCTTCTCGTACTGACGATGGGCCCACTGCTTGGCCTCAGCGGGGTTCGCCAGCTTGTTGGGGAACGCGCCACGCTCTGGATCAAGCTGTTCCTTGGCACGCCGGTCGTCTTCTACTCGGGCTGGCCCTTCCTCGTCCGCGGGTGGCGCTCGTTCCGCACCATGAAGCTGAACATGTTCAGCCTGATCTCGATGGGAGTGATGGCGGCCTGGACCTTCAGTGTAGCCGCGGTGCTTGTGCCGGGGATCTTTCCCGCCGGCTTCCGGGACGCGGATGGACATGTCGGGGTCTACTTTGAGGCCGCGGCGGTGATCGTGACCCTGGTTCTCCTGGGTCAGGTGATGGAGCTGCGGGCTCGTGAAGGCACGGGTCGAGCGATCCGGGCCCTTCTTGATATGGCTGCAACCTCGGCCCGCGTTGTCCGCCCCGACGGGACGGAGGAAGAGATCGCGCTTGAAGCGGTCGTCGAGGGGGACCGGCTTCGCGTGCGTCCGGGCGATAGGGTCCCGGTCGACGGCGTGGTTGTGGATGGACACTCTTCGATTGACGAAAGCATGATCACCGGAGAGCCGCTTCCGGTCGAAAAGGTCGCCGGCGACCGCGTGACCGGGGCCACGATCAACGGGTCGGGCAGCCTCATCATGGAGGCTACTCGGGTAGGGGCCGACACCATGCTCAGCCAGATCGTCGGCATGGTGACGAAGGCTCAGCGTTCCCGGGCGCCGATCCAGGGGTACGCTGATCGCGTTTCGGGAATCTTTGTTCCGGTCGTGATGGCGATCGCAGTCATCGCCTTTGGAGCGTGGGCATTCTACGGCCCGGAGCCCGCACTCGCATACGGTCTCATCGCCGCCGTGTCCGTGCTCATCATCGCCTGTCCATGTGCCCTCGGTCTGGCCACACCCATGTCGATCATGACGGCCACCGGGCGCGGAGCGCAGGCCGGCGTGCTGATCAAGAACGCCGAAGCACTGGAGCGCTTCGAGACGGTCGACACGCTGATCGTCGACAAAACCGGGACTCTTACCGAGGGAAAGCCAAAGCTCGTCGTGGTCGTCCCGGTAGAAGGGCAAGACGAGGACACCGTACTGCGGCTGGCGGCCTCCCTTGAGCGGGGGTCGGAACACCCTCTGGCCGAGGCCATCGTGCGGGGCGCCGAAGAGCGGAGTATCGAGTTGGTGGAGGCTCGTGACTTCGAATCACTCACGGGGAAAGGAGTGCAGGGGCAGGTCGAGGGCCAAGCCGTGGCCCTGGGCAACCGCCGACTCGCCGACGACATGGGCATCGACGTAAGCGCCCAGATCGAAGAGGCGGACCGCCGGCGCGACGAGGGTGAGACCGTGATGTTCATTTTTGTCGACGGAAAAGGGGTCGGGATTCTCAGCGTCGCGGACTCCGTAAAGGAATCAACTCCGCTGGCGCTGAAGACGCTCAAGGACCTCGGGTTCCATATCATCATGGCCACCGGCGATAACGAACGAACCGCTCGCGCCGTGGCTCTCCGTCTCGGAATCGACGATGTCCGAGCTGACGTCCTCCCTGAGGACAAGGCCCGCATCGTTCAGGAGCTTCAGGAGGCTGGGCGGAAGGTGGCGATGGCCGGGGACGGTGTGAACGATGCACCAGCTCTCGCGCAGGCCGATGTGGGAATTGCGATGGGAACGGGAGCTGATGTCGCGATCGAAAGCGCTGGATTCACTCTGGTGAAGGGGAACCTCGACGGAATCGTCCGTGCCAGACGATTGAGCCGGGCCACCATGCGCAACATCCGCCAGAACCTTTTCTTCGCTCTCATCTACAACACGGTGGGTGTGCCGATTGCGGCTGGCCTGCTCTATCCCTTCGCTGGGATACTGATCAGCCCCATGTTCGCTGCCTTTGCCATGAGCGCATCATCGGTCTCGGTGGTGCTCAACGCGCTCCGGCTGAGGCGGGTCGACATCGGCGGGTAGGTGCTTGGTGGCTTGCCATCCCCAGACCCCCACCCGCCTTGGGGAGTCGAAATTGGGCGATTCAGGCGGGCGATCCAATAGCTGGATCAGCCCACATAACGCGCCATCGCCAACTCCACCTTCTCCAGCACCATCTCCGGCGTCACGCGCTTCATTCCGTCCCGATACTCCGCCGACAACGGATAGTCCTCATCCGGCGTCAGCGCGTATCCGTCCACCATCAGGTCCTCGTACTTCTGGTACGGCCCCACCCGTTTCGGATTGGTGTAGCCAAACAGCCCCACCACCGGCGTCTCGAGCGCCCGGGCGATATGCAGCGGGCCGGTGTCCGGGGAAATCACCAAGCTACTGGCCTCCACCAGCCAGACCAGCTTTCTCAGGTCATTGCCCAGCGCGTCGATTACCCGGGCTTTCGACTTCGCCAGAATGCCGTCTGCGATCTCTCGCTCGATTGCGCTGGGTCCGCCAACCAGAACCGGCCGCATACCATGCTTTGCCTCGACCTCGTCCAGGACGCGGGCGTAGCCTTCGGCCGTCCAGTTCTTGGCCGGCTTGCTCGTGCCGACCACTACTGCACAGATGGGTTGGGCGACCTCGGTCATGAAGGCCGACTGCGCCTCTCGCTCAGCATCATTCAACTCCAGGCCCCAGACGGGCGGGCGGGGATCGATGCCGATGTGCTCCAGGAATTCGAAGTACTGGTCCTGGACGTGCCTCTGTCCGCGGGCTGGAATCCGGTCCGTGGTGAAGAGCCAGTTCATGTCGCGGGCACGGACTCTGTCAAAGCCAAGTTTCACCTGTGCGGGTGCGAGCTTGGTCAGTATTCCGGCCTTGAAGTACACCTGAAGCCCGATCAGCAGGTCGAAGGGCTCTGCAGGAAACTGCTTCCTGACCTCACTGAATCCCTTCCAGGAATCCATCCCTCGCCGACGGTTGTAGATGATGAACTCATCAATGGCCGGATGGTCTTTCACCAGCAGGTGGGGGACCGGCTGAATAACCCAAGTGATGCGGGCCTCGGGCCACTGCCGCTTGAAGGCAGTCGCCACGGGCAGCACGTGGACGGCATCGCCAATCGCGCTGAGCATGACGATGCAGATCGACCGGGGTGGATTGGCCGCGAAGCGTTCCGCCAACGTGCCGCGCTTTCCTGTTTGGCCCTGACTCACTCGCCGGGCTCCTCGTTCAGCCCCTCGTAAAAGGCCGCCCACCCAGCCCCTGAAATCGCCCGTCCGGTATTCCCTTCGAATTTGCGAAGAGAGCGTTTCAGCCGAACGGCCATGACCCCATTTGCGATCGGACCCGGATGGATGCGGCAGCGGTCCAGGTCCAGGACGTGCACCAGGATCTCACCACCCGCCCGCCCGACCAGAAGGTTCTTGGCATTCATGTCGCGATGGTGCAGCCCGGCCCGAGCCAGGCGATTGATCATCGCGCCCGCCTCGCAGAGCGATTCGTGCCGCACGGGGACGGGCGCGGGTTCGGTTTCTCCGGGCCAGCGATCATGGAATAACAGTCCAGCCAGATCGACCGAGTCGGGAACCCACTCGGTGACGATCTCCGCGCGATAGGTCAGACCCCGGGGGTACCAGAGGGCGGCAATCGGACGGGGCGTCCGGATGTGGCGTTCACGGGCGACGACCCCTGCCCACATTTCCTTTTCCGGCCGGCGCGGACCCACCGCCAGATAGCGGTCGGAATTTACACGGGCAATCCAGCCGCCACGCAGGTAGGGGCGGACAACCCAGCGACCACCGATCGCAGGGGGGGCTTCGATTGCCCGGACTATGCCACGACCCCGCAGCAGAATCGGGTCATCTTCGCGCTCGGCGGCCCGAACCAGTGTGCCCGACCGAGTCAGGTGTTCCAGCACCCATTCCATGGCTTCTGGCACAACCCATCCGCGGACCCCGGCCCAACGAAGCCGCTCGACTCCTGCAGGAAGCCTCACCTGGCCCTCTTGGTGCCGTATCGTTCGAGCCCCTGCTTCACCTTGGTCACAACCTCGTCAACAGTGATGGTCTCCATGCGATCAGAGCGGGGATCGTAACGCGACGCGTCCGGCTGGGCACCGGATTCGGTGTAGTGGTCGATGATCAGATCGTGGTACCGACTCCACGGACCGACGCGCCACGGATTGGTGTGCCCGAACAGCCCCACCACGGGAGTCTCCATGGCGTGCGCCAGATGGAGTGGGCCGGTGTCGGTACTGACCAGCAGGTCCACACCACGAACCATCCACATCATTCGACGCACGGAGTCGCCCACCCCACTCCGGGTGGAGCGCGTTTGGGACAGGACCAGATCGGCAGCGGCCATCTCGCGGTCCGACGGGCCGCCGATGAGCAGTGGCACGGCCCCGACCTCATCCTCCAGGCGAACACACAGTTCGGCACTCAGCTCGGCCGGCCAGTCCTTGGCTGCGTTTGCGGTCCCCAGCACAACGCCCACGATCGGGCGACCGGCTGCGAAGGTGCTCAGTTCCTGAAAGAAGGCCGCACTCTCCCGATTCTCGGAGTCCGTAAAGCTGACGCCCCACTCCACCGGCCCATCCTCGGGGAGTCCCAGGAGGCCCCGCATCTGCAGGAACATGTCCTGTGTGTGGCACCAAGGCTGGTCGGGCAGCGAATAGTGATTGAAGCGATGGACGCCGTCGCGCGTCATGCCCTTGGGGAGTCCGACACGCACAGGACTGCCTGAGAGCAGGGCAGGGAAGAGCCCCTTCCCGTAACGCATCAGATTGATGGTCAGGTCGCAGGGGAGTTCACGGAAGGCGTCCTGCAACTCCATGATTCCCTGAAGGCCCGCCTGCTTGCGAAAGACGATGACGTGGTCGACGGCCGGATGATTTCGCACCACCTCGGCGGGGGCCGGTTCACCGACCCAGACGACCTCACGGGACGGATCGTCCCGCTTCAGGTCGTTCGCCAGCGGGAGTCCATGGACCACGTCTCCGATCCCGGTCAGGAGGACGATCCCGACCCGTTGGCTGCGTCCCTGTCGGAGCAGCCCGCCCTCCGTCACGCCTGCGCGCCCGCCGATCTATTCGCCGATCCGTCCGCCGATCCGTCCGCCGGCTCACCGGATTCCCACAGATACAGTGAAGGCCCGTCGTGCCAAACCCCCTTCACCTGAACGCGGAAGCGGTATTCACCGGGGACCGGAAAGACCACGCCGGTCAGCGGCTCGATGTAGTAGGTCCGGGCCGCAGGGCCATCGGGGCCGGGATCGACCACTTCGGTGTGACCGTCGCCTCGCAGGCTGGGCTTCCCGTTCGGATCGGTCAGCTCGACCGTAAAGTCGAGGCGTCCATGGTCGGTCCGCTCCCACTGCAGCACAGCCACAAAGTTGAAATCGTGCTTGGCCGGAAAACCGGGGGCGTAGAGGTCGAAGTACTGGCCTTCGATATGGAGACGACCGTCCGAGGCGTGCTGAGCCCGGTCACAGATGGTGGAGAGCAGAATCTTCATGACTGGAAATCGTTTTCGAGATCGGATTCGCGCGGGGTTTCGTCGGCCTTGCCCCAGCCACCGCCACCCGGCGACTGAATGCTGACGATGTCCCCCGCTTTCGCGTCGAATGTAACCTTTCCGGGCAGCCTTTTCTCCTTGCCCTCACGGATCAGGGTGTTGATTCCGGGGGCCCCATCCGCCCCGCCCGCCATTCCTGACGGGCCGGCCAATCGGCGCTCTGTAAGGAGAGTTACGCGTGCGTCTCCCAGAACGCGCAGGTCGCGGCGCAGTCCGTCGCCCCCCCTATACTTTCCGGCGCCACCGGTTCCTCGGCGCAGGCCATATGCGGTGACCGCAAACGGGTAGGCGTGCTCAAGCGCCTCAATTGGGGTGTTGAGCGAGTTCGACATGTGCGTGTGGACGCCCGAAAGGCCATCGCCGGTGGGACCGGCTCCCATCCCGCCGCCGACCGTTTCGTAGTAGGCGAAGGGCTGGCCGTTTCGCGGATCGATCCCGCCCATCGTGGTGTTGTTCATGGTGCCCTGGGACAGGGCGGGCATCAGATCAGGCAGGGCCTGTGCGAAGGCCCGAATCAGTGTGTCGGTAATGCGCTGGCTGGTCTCCACGTTCCCGGCGGCCACGCTCGCCGGTGGCGCGGCATTCACCAGCGACCGCTCCGGGAGGATCAGATCCAGCATCGACAGCGTGCCGCCGCCCGCCGGCATGGCCACATCCAGAAGCGATTCGACCACGCACCGAAACACGTAGCGGGTGGCCGATTCGGTGATGGCGGCCACCGCGTTGATACCGCCGGTCGCCTGGTCGGCCGTCCCGGTAAAGTCGACCGTCGCCCGCCCACCGCTGATCGTCAGGCGCACCCGGATCACAAAGGGCCCGCCGCCGAATCCGTCGTCCTCTACCGCGTCCTCGGCAGTCCAGCTTCCGTCTGGCATACGATCGATCCCGGCCGACATGAGGCGATCGGCGTAGCGGACCAGCTCGGTCATGGCGGTACGAACGGCCTTGAGCCCGCGCTTCTGAACCATCTCCCTGAGGCGGACCGAACCGGCGTGGAGCGAGGCCATCTGGGCGTCCAGGTCGCCGGCACGCTCGTCCGGCGTCCTGACATTGGCCAGGACCAGTCTCCAGAGATCGTCATTTCGCTTCCCCTCCGTGAAGATGCGCACGGGCGGGATTCGGAGCCCTTCTTGAACGATCTCCTTGGCCAGCGGCATCGAGCCAGGACTCATCCCGCCCACATCACTGTGATGCGCACGCGAGGCGACATAGCCCAGCAGCTGACCCGCTTCGTAGATCGGGGCGACCAGGGTGATGTCGGGAAGGTGGGTCCCACCCTTGAAAGGGTCGTTGACCATGGCCACATCGCCCTCCGCCAGCTCACCGAGCTCGGCCAGTGCAGCCGTCACACTCCGTGGCATCGCCCCAAGGTGGACCGGCATGTGGTCGCCAAGCGCGACCGGATTCGTCTGAGCATCGAAAAGCGCACACGAGTAGTCGCGCCGTTCTTTGATGTTGGGTGAAAACGCAGCACGACGGAGCGCCGCGCCCATCTCCTCGGCCAGCGCGGCGAAGAGATGTCGGAAGATTTCCAGGGTCACCGGGTCGAGTTCCGGGCCGTCGGAAGATTGGGGTGGGGCGGTTGGCTCAGTCACGTAGACGCGTTAGCTTGAGAGGCTAGTTATCAGAACAATATACGTTCGGCCCTGAAGTGACGGTCGAACGAGCCGCATACACAGGGAGGTGCACGTGGCAAATGACAAGCTCCTGGACCGGGCTCGTGACGAGCTCTTCAGCCACATCAACCGTTGCAGCGTACTCCAAGCGTCCCCCGACGACCAGAAAATCTGGATGACGGAGACGATCGACTACCTTGCCGAGCGGTACCCCGATCTTGCTGATGGTGACCTCGACCAGCTCCATGGTATCGGACTTCGTTTCTGCCAGCCCGCCATCGCGCGCGGTGCCGGCTCGGAGCCCGTCGTGGAAGGTGAAGTTGAGGCTGAAGCTGAAGTAGAAGTAGAAGTGGTGGCCGCCGAGGTTACTGAAGTGGAGCCAGAGGGCGCAACCGTCGCCTGACACAGTTTGACCAGCCGAGGAACTCGCTCGGCAGGTTGATTTAGCCGCTTTGTTAAGAGGGTGGAGAGCCAGGTGCTCTCCACCCTCTTTTCGTCTGGGTCGAAAAAATCGTGGCGCGAAGGGGTTTGGGCCGATACCTTGCGCCCGAAATTCGGACCTTCCAGAGGCCAGACTATAGAGGCCAGACCATGACATCACGCCGGGATTTTCTACGCACGACGGGCGGAATCAGCCTGGGGGCGGCGTTTGGCGTCGATGCCGAGCTCTTCTCGAAGGGGGCGCCCGCCTTCCTAAGGAGCCGTGTGACGCCCGTCTGTATCGCTTCCGGGAACGGGCTTTCTACCGTTACCGAGGCCATGCGACAGCTGCAGGGCGGCATGCCGGGAGTCGACGCGGTGGTCGCCGGCGTGAATCTGATTG
>JBDNHE010000033.1:0-20646 GCA_041688945.1 Gemmatimonadota bacterium
CTAGTCGGCTACCGCCACCTCCCCATGCTGCGGGCCGCCATTCAGAAGGAACTCGGGATCACACTGCCCGAGAATCGTGCACACTCCGCCGCCTGAGATCGGAGGTCGCTCCAGTTTCAACTAGCTTTGGGATTGACTCCGCGGGATCGCCCGGTGCGTGGACACCGCCGCCTTCGGCGACCGGGGGCGTGCCGACCACCATCGGCCCAACTGCTGCCACGCGGCAGTATCCAACCCGGGATTCCCAGGGCGCGCCACTGAAAACGCACTGGACTTCACTTCCAGACGACTGGTTTGGCATGTGCCTTGCAACCTTTCCCCCCTCGGACCGCGTGTCCAAGGAAGTTGTGAGTAAATGGGGACCCAACCATGAACGTCAGAGAGGAGATCTTATGCGACGCTCCGTCGCTTTCGCCAGCCTGATTATCGCCGCCGCTGTCAGCCTTCCAGCCCCCGCTTCGGCGCAGGCCGCTTGGGATGCCCCCATGCTGCTCGCCCCCGGGGCGCCGGCCGGCGTTGGCCTTCATTTGATTGATCCGCACCCGGGCAACGGACTCGGCTTTCTTGGTACGTGGCGCGCCTATCCGGCCCCGGTGGGACTCGGTTTCCGCCTGGGGCTCGCCGAGGGTGCTGGGGACGGCGTCGCTCTGATCGGTGGAGTGGACGTCTCGGGTGCCGTCTTTCGCAGTGACACCGAGGTTCCGGTCGATGTTATGTGGTTCCTGGGCGCCGGCGCGGGCATCGATGACGATGTGATCGTCTCGTTCCCGGCCGGTATCTCCGCAGGTATCGCATTTGCGGGTGATCAGGTCCAGTTCCGGCCGTACATCGCGCCGAGAATTGTCCTGGACGCCTTTTTCGGGGATGACGTCAATGATGGCCTCGACCTTAGCCTGGCCGTTGAGCTCGGCATGGACTTGGCCTTCTCGAAGCCGTGGGCGATCCGCGCTGCGGCTTCGTTCGGCGACCGGGATGCCCTTTCGATCGGGATGGTCTTTCCGACGAGGACGGTCAGAAACTGATCGCTCGCGCGCGGTAGTTGGCTTAACGGCCGGTAGCTCCTCGTCGCCCGGCTACTCGACCGTGCAGATCATGCACTTGAGGTACTCGGTCTCCGGACAGGTCGGTGCCACGGGGTGGTCGGCGGCCTGGCCATGCATCTCGAGGATGCGAATGCGTCGGCCGGTTCTCCGCTCCACTTCGGCCAGAATCTGAATGAACTGCTCCCTCTGCACGCGTCCCGTGCACGAGTGGGTCACCAGAATGCCGTTGGGCTCCAGAATCCGGACGGCCGCTTCGTTCCAGTTGGCGTAGCCCTTTAGCGCTCCCTTCACGCCTCGGGTCGACCGGGCAAAGCGGGGCGGGTCGAGGACTACCATCTCAAAGCGCTGACCCTCATCCAGGGCCTGTGCCATCCACTTTGGGGCGTCGGACTTGATCCACTCGGCCCGTCCGTCGTCCAAGCCGTTTCGTGCCGCATTGAGTTTGGCCAGTTCGAGGGCACCGGCGGACACATCAACGCCGACCAGTGAGGTCGCCCCGGCTCGGAGCAGGGGGAGCGAGAAGCCTCCGCTATAGCAGCAGATGTCCGCCACACGCCGCCCGGCCCCGTATCGTTCGGCCCGCATGCGGTTCTCGCGCTGATCCAGGTAGTAGCCGGTCTTTTGACCGGTCCTGAGATCGACGGAGTACCAGAGGTCGTTTTCGCGGAACTCGATGGGGCCCTCGGGGACTTCTCCCCAGATCGGCCCGTCGCTGATCTCGAGCCCCTCTTCGTCCAGAATGCCCTTTTCGGTCCGAAGCACGATTCCCTTCGGCTTCAGATGCGTGTGCAGGGCATCCATCAGGGTTTCACGATGGGCCCACAGGGCAGCCGATGTGAACTGCATGGTGGCCCATTCTCCGTAGCGGTCGACCACAAGTCCTGAGAGCCCATCGGCTTCGGAAAACACGGCGCGGCAGGCTCCGGCAGGGTCCATCAGGCCCAGCCGTTCCCTAAGAGCGATCGCGGCTGTAACCCGGGCCGACAGAAGTGCCGCATCGACCTTCTCGGAACGCTTCCAGGAGTAGCAGCGAACCCGGATCTGGGACTGCGGGTTGTAGAGGCCCCGCGCAACGACGGTCCCGCTGGCATCGTACACCTCGACCTCATCCCCGACGGTGGGGTCACCCCTTACCTCGGTGATCGCGCCGGAGAAGATCCAGGGGTGTCGCCCAACTATAGGAGCGTCCCGGCCCTGAGCCAGGACCACGCAGGGTGTGCTCATCGATTTGTGCCGTCTCTTTGGGCGCTCGCGACGTCCGGTGTGGCGGCGGAGTCGAGTGACTCCCCGTCCATTCTGGCGCCGACGGCTATCCAGATTTCCCTCATGTATTCAGCGTCGGGGCCATGGACCGTGGCGAACGCCAGGAGTTGGTCCGCGCTGACGCCATTCGCATCAAGAATCGAATCGCGAGTGGCAGTCCCCATATCGCCGTCGCTCGATGCAAGCGTCGCCAGACGAAGATCCGAGTAGGTCGCAATGAACGACTCGCGCGATATTTCTGCGTCCGTCGGACCGCTTACCTGCCCACAGCTCGACACCAGCAGGATCGTCCCCATGAGGACGAGGCTTGAACGGAATGTGGAGTGGCGGCGCGAAGTTGGCATGAAAATGGCGTGATGGGGTAGTGAGAGTGTGGCAAAACTCGACCGGTGGATGGAACACTGTCAACAGATGGTGGGGGCGAGTCTTCCGAACATAGAGGTAGAACGAAGATGGATCAGAGAGTGACTCAGCGTCGCAATGCCGATCGGAAGATCGCGAATATCAGCCAGCGGGCCGTTGCATGGGCGATGATCGCCCTGGGTTCGGTGATCTCGGGCTGTGCGGTCAACCCCGCCACTGGCGAACGCCAGTTCATACTGATGGGCAGGGATCAGGAGATCAATATCGGTCGTGAGAACGACGTGCAGATCGTCGCACAGATGGGTGTCTACCCCGATTCGGCGGTTCAGCGCTACGTGCGAGGACTGGGCGAGAGACTCGCCGCCACATCGGAGATGCCGAATCTGCCTTGGACCTTCCGCGTCCTGGACGACCCGACGATCAACGCCTTTGCACTCCCGGGCGGGTTCGTCTACGTGACCCGGGGAATCATGGCTCACATGACCTCTGAGGCCCAGTTGGCAGGCGTACTGGGTCATGAGATCGGGCATGTGACGGGTCGGCATGGCGCAAGCCAAGCCAGCTCCGCCCAACTGGCGCAGATTGGACTGATCGCGGGCAGCATATTCAGCGAGACGGTCGCCGACAACATGGGGCTGGCCAGCGGCCTCACGGGCCTCCTCTTCATGAAGTTCGGACGCGACGACGAGTTGCAGGCTGACGAGCTGGGAATCCGCTACATGACCAACGTCGGATACGACCCCCGTGAACTGGCCGGAGTCATGCGCATGCTGGATCGCAGCAGTGCCGCTTCGGGGAGCGGGCGGGCGCCCGAATGGCAGAGCACGCACCCGGATCCCGCCAACCGGGTCGAGGCGATTCTCGCCCAGATTGACCGAGATGGCGTGCCGGCCAATCCGGTGGTTGAGGCCGCGAGCTTCGTGAACCGGCTCGATGGGGTCACGTTCGGCCCCGATCCCCGTGAGGGCTATCTGGAAGGATCGACTTTCCATCATCCGGAACTCGCCTTCCGCTTCTCCATCCCTTCTGGGTGGCAGTTGCAGAATGGCAAGCAGGCCGTCGTGACCGGTTCCGATCAGGCCCAGGTCACGCTGACCCTTCAGCAGGGGTCGGCCCGTGAGGCGTTCACGCAGTTCCAGGGGCTGGAAGGGGTCACGATCTCCGCGGCCGGACAGGACCAGATCAATGGACTCTCAGCTTGGGTGGGAGGATTTACCGCGACCACACAGAACGGCGACCTGCGGGGGCTCGTGGCCTTTGTGGAACTGGATGGCCGGACCTATCGCCTTCTCGGGATCACCACGCCGTCAGGGTGGAACGCCAATCGCGCGGCGCTGGAGTCGACCGTGATGAGTTTCGCTCGCGAGACGGACTCGGGTGTTCTGGCCCGCCAGCCGAATCGCCTTGATGTGGTCCGTCTTACGAGCGGATCGAGCCTGTCCAATTTCATATCGAGGCACCCGTCGGTGGTCGATGCGAATGTGATTTCGCTGATCAATCAGGTGGGAGATGGCGAGTTGATGGGCCCGGGTCCGGTCAAGCGGGTGGTGCGCTGACGGTTCGTCGCACAGGGGGCCGATTCGGCTATTCCGACGCCCTGTCAGAATGGCCAGAATCGACTCCCCAAGGCGGGTGGGGGCTTGGGGATGGCAATCGGGCTTTGCCATTTCTCGCACGACCTATGGGGATCCGCAGCGGGGCGAAGTTCTGGCATCTATCTTGAACTATAGCCGTTGCATAACAGCCGGATCATGTCATTCCGGCAGTAGCACTCGAATGAGATCAAGATGCTGAATTTTGACAGACTGACCGTTAAGGCGGGCGAGAGCATTCAGGCCGCGGCTTCCGATGCGCGCCGCAGAGGGAATCCCGAGGTCCATGGCGTTCACCTCCTCAGCGCGTTGCTGGGACAGGAAGAGGGAATCGTCACGCCGATCCTGCAGAAGCTCGGCCTGCCGATGGACGCGATTCGCGCGGACACGACCGCTGCGATTGAGCGGATGGCGAAGGTCGAGGGCGGCAGTGACCCCAGGCTGAGTCGGGATCTGAACAACGCCTTGGATGTGGCGGAATCAGAGAGCCGCAAACTCGGTGACGATTACGTGTCGACCGAGCACCTGCTCCTCTGTCTGACCAAGGAGAAGGACGACGCCGGCAAGATTCTCAAGAAGGCTGGCGCGACCCTCGATCTGGTTCGCGAGGCTCTGGAAGCTGTTCGGGGCCCGCACCGCGTGACTGACACGAACCCCGAAGACAAGTTTCAGGCACTCGCCCGGTTCTCCCGGGACCTGACCGACCTCGCACGCCGGGGCAAGCTGGATCCGGTCATTGGCCGGGACGAGGAGATCCGGCGAGTCATCAAGGTCCTGGCGCGCCGCACAAAGAACAATCCGGTGCTGATCGGTGAGCCCGGAGTCGGAAAGACCGCCATCGTCGAGGGTCTGGCCCAGCGCATCGTGGCGGGCGACGTCCCAACCACGCTGGCCGAGAAGCGGCTGCTGTCGTTGGACATTTCCGCGATGCTCGCCGGTGCCAAATATCGGGGCGAATTCGAGGAGCGCATGAAGGCCGTGCTCAAGGAGATCACCGAGAGCGACGGTCGCTACGTGATCTTCATTGATGAGCTTCACACCATCGTGGGCGCGGGTGGTGCAGAGGGCGCGGTCGATGCCGGAAACATGCTCAAGCCGGCCCTGGCTCGCGGAGACCTTCGACTGGTCGGCGCGACCACGCTGGACGAGTACAGAAAGCACATCGAAAAGGACCCGGCTCTGGAGCGTCGCTTCCAGCCCGTCTTCGTGGCACCGCCCTCGGTCGAGGATGCCATCGCCATCCTCCGCGGCCTCAAGGAGCGGTACGAGGTGCACCACGGGGTGCGCATCACGGATGACGCGATTCTTGCTGCCGTGAAGCTGTCGGATCGCTACATCGGAGGTCGGTTCCTGCCGGACAAGGCGATCGACCTGATGGACGAGGCCGGGAGCCGTCTGAGGATCGAGATCGATTCGATGCCGCAGGAGATCGACGAGGTCGAGCGTCGCATGATCCAGCTCGAGATCGAACGACAGGCTCTCTCCCGCGAAAAGGACAAGGCTGCGCTGGAGCGCCGTGAGGCACTTGAGATGGAATTGAGCGATCTCCAGGAACGCTCGTCTGGGATGAAGGCGCGTTGGCAGTCGGAAAAGGAAGCGATTCAGCGACTTCAGGGCCTCAAGGAGAAGTCGGACGAACTGCGCGGTGAGGCGGAGCGCGCAACCCGAAAGGGCGATCTGGAGCGAGCTGCCGAGATTCAGTACTCCGAAATCCCCGGGACACTGCAGGCGATCGGGGTCGCATCCGACCGGCTTCAGGAGCTGCAGGCCAACGGGAAGTTTCTCAAGGAGGAGGTCGACGCGGACGACATCGCCACGGTGGTGGGGGAGTGGACCGGGATTCCGGTTTCACGACTGCTCGAATCCGAACGCAAAAGACTGACGCACCTGGAGAGCTTGCTGAGCGAGCGCGTCGTGGGCCAGTCCGAGGCGCTTGTGGCAGTCTCCAACGCCGTGAGGCGGGCCCGGGCGGGACTGCAGGATCCGGATCGTCCGGTAGGCTCGTTCGTGTTCCTGGGCCCGACGGGCGTGGGAAAGACCGAAACTGCCCGGGCGCTTGCCGCGTTCCTTTTCGACGACGAGCGGGCCATGGTCCGCATCGACATGTCCGAGTACATGGAGAAGCATGCGGTCGCTCGCCTGATCGGTGCGCCTCCCGGGTACGTGGGTTTTGAGGACGGCGGTCAGTTGACCGAGGCCATCCGGCGCAGGCCGCACGCCGTGATCCTTTTTGACGAGATCGAGAAGGCCCATCCGGATGTCTTCAATATTTTCCTTCAGATTCTGGACGAGGGGCGACTGACGGACAGTCAGGGTCGCAGCGTGGACTTCCGGAATGCCGTCGTCATCATGACGTCCAACATCGGCAGCGACTTCATCCTGGAGGCAGCGGGTTCAGGGGAGTGGGACGGAATCGAAGAGCAGGTGCGGCAGGAAATGCACCAGCACTTCCGGCCCGAGTTTCTCAATCGCGTGGACGACATCGTGGTCTTCCGTCCGCTGGGTAAGGCCGAGTTGGCGAAGATCGTGCGGATCCAGCTGAAGCGCGTTGCGGGGCTTGCCGCCGAGCTGGGATTCCGGCTCGAGGTGACTGAGGCGGCCATGGACTGGCTCGCGTCGGAGGGCTTCGATCCGGCCTTTGGAGCGCGGCCGGTCAAGCGGGTGATCCAGCGAAAACTTCAGGATCCACTGGCGATGCGACTGCTTGAAGAAGATGTGCCTGAAGGATCGGTGATTCGGGTGGATCTGGAGGCCGGTGGCGAGGGGCTGACCTTTACGCCGGTACAGGGTAGCACAGTGAGTGGGGAAGTCGCTTGACGCTGTTGGAGGGCGGGATAAACTTGCCTGAGTTGGAAGTGCGCATCACGACGGAGGGAGCCGAATGACGGGATTCAGAACGCTGAGCGGTGGACGGTTGGCCTTTGGGCTGGTCGCGGTGGCGATACTGACGTCATCCTGCACCACCACCGTGATTCAGCAGGGTGGTGGCGATGAACTGGCTGCGGTCGCGCCGATGCTCTCGGTCGAGCGCTTCCTTCAGGCCGTGAATGCCAACGACTACCAGTCGATGCGTCGCTTGTTCGGAACGGTGGCCGGACCCGTCGAGGGGCACGGCAACGAGACCGACGTCGAGATTCGGATGGCGACCATTGCCGAGATCCTCCGGCATAGCGATTACCGGGTCGTCTCCGAGGCTCGCGCGCCGGGATACGAGGTGCCGACCACCCGCATCGGGGTCAATCTGACCATCGGGCGGAGGGTCTACCCTGATGTGCCCTTTATGGTTGTTCAGACGCCCGAGGGTCGGTGGATGATCAATGAGATCGGGCTTGAGAATGTGACTTCAGGACGGGGCGGCGAGTAGGAAGGTCTGGTCGCTTCAGCCGTGTTGGATCAGCTCGACAAGGACCCCGCCGGTGCTTCTGGGGTGAAGGAAGGCGACGAGATGGCCGCCAGCTCCCTCACGGGGCTCGCGGTCGATCAGTTCCATGCCGAGATTTGAGAGCTTCGCCAGCTCTGACCGAATGTCTTCGGTCCGATAGGCGATGTGGTGCAGACCGGCTCCGTTACGTGCCAGGAAGCGCCCGACAGTGGTGTCCGGTCCCAGTGGCTCGAGCAGTTCGATTGATCCCACGAAGGCCACCCGGACGCCTTGGGCAGGAAGCTCTTCGACGGGGGAACCCGTGGCTCCGCTCAGGCGTTCATGTAGTGCGATCGCGTCTTCAAGATCCGGGACGGCAATCGCGATGTGATCTACGGGAAGTCCGTTCATCATACTGAGTTTCGAGGGGGACCCCGCGGGGGCCTTCCAGACGAGTTCCGAGAGTCGGAACCGATATAGTTATAAGGAGAGAAAGAACATGGCGGACAACGTCCTAACTGTCACGGACGCGAACTTCGACGCAGAAGTTGCCGGCGCTGACGAGCTTACGATGGTCGATTTCTGGGCCACTTGGTGCGGGCCGTGCCGGATTGTAGGCCCGGTGGTCGAGGAGCTTGCAGGCGAGTATGCTGCCAAGGGCCTCAAGGTCGGCAAGCTCGACGTCGACGAGAACCCGAAGACGGCGGCCAAGTTTGGCATCCGATCGATTCCGACGGTCCTCTTCTTCAAGAATGGCGAGATCGTGGATCGCATTGTTGGTGCGATGCCGAAGCCGCATTTTGCCGAGAAGATCGAGGCCAACCTCCAGTAGGCCAAAGGCGTCTTAGCTTCGCCGCCATGAGCACCCTGTACATCGTTGCGACACCCATCGGGAACCTCGAGGATCTGACGGCGCGAGCCGCCCGGATCCTGGGCGAGGTGGACCGCGTCGTGGCCGAAGACACTCGGCGTACGGGGATCCTGCTCAAGCATCTGGGAATTCGTGTGCCGCTGACCTCGCTTCACGCTCATAACGAAGCCTCGCGCGCGCCGGCGTTGCTCGAGTGGCTCGGCGCGGGAGAGACGGTGGCGCTCGTGTCCGATGCCGGAACGCCGGTCGTGTCGGATCCTGGAGAGCGGACGGTCGCGGCGGTACGGGCGGCGGGGCACGATGTGGTGCCGCTCCCGGGGCCCTCGGCCGTTCTGGCCGCCCTGGCGGGATCCGGCCTGCCCTCGGAACGCTTTGCCTTTCTGGGCTTTGTGCCAAGGAAGGGGCCCGATCGCCGCTCAACGCTGGAGCGAATCGCGGGGTCCCTTGAGACGGTGATCGTGTTCGAATCCCCCGAGCGTCTCTGCAAGTTTCTGGAGGCGCTGGACGGGATGGACCCGGACCGCGAGGTCTGCGTTGCGCGCGAACTTACCAAGATCCATGAGGAGTTCCGGCAGGGAACTGCAGCGGAGCTCCTCAGCTATTATCAGGAAGCGGGTGTTCGCGGCGAAGTTACGGTGGTCATTGCGCCTGCGCCGGAAGGGTCTGATGAGGGCCCGTCGGAGGCTGACGCGGTTCGGCTCGTGGGGCAACTCCTGGCTGAAGGAATGCGTCCCAGCGGTGTGGCCAAAGAGGTCGCGAGCGTGACGGGAATCGCCCGCAACCGGGTGTATGAGATCGTGCAGCAATTCAATTCGGAAGCGGACAAGGGAGAGGGTGGGGCTTGATTCTGGCTATGGCGTTGGCGCTCACCATTCAGGGCGTCCCCGAGGATTCCATTCGAATCGCCCGGCTTCAGTACGAGGGCGGGGGCGACTGGTATGCGAATGCCTCGAGCCTTCCGAACCTGCAGTACGAACTGCGCAATCGTTTCGGACTCCCGGTTGCCGCAAGGGAGGCGGTGGTCCGCCTGACCGACCCGGGGCTTCGCGACCATCCGTACCTGTATCTGACGGGACACGGCGACGTCCGCTTTTCGCCCCGCGAGCGCGGCATCCTGCGTGACTACCTGCTGTCGGGCGGATTTCTCCACGCCGACGACAACTACGGCCTGGATGAGAGCTTCCGCGAGGAGGTTGCCGCCGTCTTCCCGGATCGGGACTTCGTCGAGATCCCCTCTGACCATCCAGTCTTCCACGTCGCCTACGACTTTCCTGACGGGCTGCCCAAGATCCATGAGCATGACGGCAACCCGCCGCAGGCTTTCGGCATTTTCGAGGAAGGGCGCCTGATCCTCTTCTATTCGTACGAGAGCGACCTGGGCGACGGCTGGGAGGATCCCGCGGTTCACGAGGATGTGGCAGAGGTGCGTGAGTCGGCGCTGCGGATGGGAATGAATCTGGTGCTCTACGCTCTGGGATGGAGTTCATGAGTCCGTTGCCCTCGATCTCGGGGATCCACGATTCGGTCCGGGGATTCCTCGAACGCACTCTGATCCGGAGCGCCATCCTGTGGGGCGTTTCGATTCTGTTGGGGATGCTGTTGCTTGCCTGGGTGATTGCCGGTGGCGATGGCTGGCAGACTCGGACTGCTCTCCCGCTCTTGCTTGACGTCGCGCTGATGGCGGTGCTCGTGTCGGGCTTTGTCGTCCTGCGGCGGCGACGCCGTGACTTGCTGCAGGAGCCTCGGGTCTCAGCCGAAATGGAGTCAGCCACGGGGCTCGCTCCGGGGATTGTGCAGGGGGCACTCGAGCTCTCCAGATCGCTCCCGGACGGTGTTTCAACCGCTCTGGTGGGCCGGATGCAGCGCACGACCATGGCCCGCCTGGACCTTCCGGTGGAGGCGTTGGCGGGGCGAATGGGTGAGGAGTTCGCGTCCGGCGCCCAGACGGCGCTGCGAGTCCTGATGCTTGCGGCTCCCCTTGTCGTCCTTGCTGGGGTCTTGTCACCCCAACGCTCGGTCCAGGCGTGGAGCGGATTGGTTCAGCCCATCGCCATGCTTTCCGGGCCGGAGCTTCCACCCATCGTGATGACGCCGGGTGACATCGAAGTCCTGCGCGGTGCTCCTTTGACGGTGACGATTTCGGCGCCGCTCCGGGAGACCGTGACCCTTCATTGGCAGGCCGCGGGAGACGTCGCTCGAAGCGAAGGACTCACCGTTGTCGATGGTCGTACCAATCGCATCTTTCCTGAGATCTCCGCGGGGACCGAGTATTGGGCCGAAGCGCCTGATGGAGCCCGCACCGAGCGGCACACCATCACCCCGATCGACCCACTCTTTGTAACGGATGTGACTGTCCGTCTGCACTTCCCGGACTACATCGGTCGACCCGTCGAGGAGTATCGCGGAGACCTTCCGCCCTTCCTGATCCCGGCGGGCACCGTACTCGAGATCGAAGGGCGGGCGAGCCGCCCTCTCTCACAGGGTTCGCTTCGCCCGGAGGCCGAAGGTGGCCTTCAGACGGTCCCTGCCGGCGCTCTGATTCCGTTGGACCTGGAAGGTAGCAGCTTCACGGCCCGATGGACGCCACGTCGGGACGGGATCTGGGGCTGGAGCTTCCGTGACGCAGATGCTGGCGGCGCCGCCGCGACTCCGCAGCCGCTGGTCATTACGGTCGTCCCCGATCTGGCCCCGACCGTACAGATCGTCTATCCCCAGCCGGACACGCTGCTCCCGCTCAACCTGCGACAGCCTCTCGTTCTGGAGGCCACGGATGATTACGGACTCCGCATGCTGGAGCTCGTCGCCTGGCGGGTAGACGCACTGGGTGCGGTCCACCCGTCCATTCGGCAGTCCGTGGATCTGGGTGGGACTCGCGGGGCCATGGCCCGACCGCTTCTTGATGTAGGGGGCTGGGGCCTGCTCCCCGGCGACGAGGTTCACTACTACGCCCAGGTGGCCGATATCCATCCCTCGGGACAGACGGCCAGGTCGGGCGAGAATGTTCTGCGAATGCCGGCCCCCGAGGAAATGCGACGCGACGCCCAGATGCGCCTTGAGGATGCGGCAGCCCGTCTGGATGAACTTCGCAACCGTGCGGATCAGGCTGCCGAGAATACGCGGGATCTGGAACGCCAGGCTCAGGCCCCGGAACGGCGGGAGGGGGAGCCTTTTGATCGGCAGCAACAGGGCGATCAGGCCTCCTTCCAGGAGCGCCAGGACGTCCGCAGCGCGCTGGAAGACCAGCAGCAGATGATGTCCGAGGTCGATTCGATCAACGCACAGCTGGAAGAGATGGCCCGTGCGCTGGAGGATGCCGGTGCGGCGGACCCCGAGTTCGCCGAGGACATCGACGAGCTTCAGCAGATCCTGGAGGAGTTGGGCGGCACCGAGCTGCAGGATCGGATGGAGCAACTGCTCGAACAGATCGATCAGATGGACCGGTCCGATGCGCAGCAGACGCTCGAACAGCTCTCCGGCGAGCAGGAAGACTTCCGCCAGCGCCTGGAGGAAGCCCTTGAAAGAGCCCAGCGGGCCGCGATGGAGCAGAAGTTCCGCAACACCGTGGACGAGGCTGAGCAACTGGCCGAGGAGCAGCAGGCGCTGGCCGATGCAATGACTCAGGGCGACAACCTGGAGGTGCGTGCAGAGCAGCAGGCCGCGCTTGAGGAACAGGCCGCGGAAATGTCCGAGCGCATGGACGACCTCGGGGACCAGCTCCTTGAAATGGGCGAGCAGGAAGCCTTCCAGGGATTGCAGGAGGCCCAGGAATCCACGCTGCAGTCCATGCAGGCTATGCGACAGGCCATGCAGCAGGCGCAGCAGGGGCAGCAACAGCAGGCCGGAGAGGCAGCCCAGCAGGCCGCGCAGGAGATGAGCGACGCCGCGCGTGAAATGATGGAAGCGCAGCAGCAGATGATGAAGGAACGAGCCAACGCTTTTGAACAGGCGCTCCAGCAGACCTCTCAGGATGCGCTGTCCCTGGCGCGTCGCCAGGGTGAATTGCAGGAGCAGATGCGCGGTTCGAGCCCCGATCAGATGGCGGAGTTGCGGGGGGATGTTCAGGCGGTCAGACAGGGGCTGGAGAACCTGGCCCAGAATCTGGACCTGGCGGCCCGCCTTGCCGGCGGAGATCAGCGTGAGACCTCGGCCAGCATGGGACAGGCTTTGGAGTCGCTGGATCAGGCGCTCTCGTCTCTTGACTCGAACTCCAACACGCAGCCTTCTCCCTTCGCCGCATCCGAGCAGGCGATCAACGCATTGAACGGCGTCGCGCTCTCAGCGATCGCGGCCGCTCAGGCGCTTCAGGAAGGCGGGGATCAGGGGAGCTCCAGCGAAGAGATGATGGAGCAGATGCAGGATCTGGCTCAGCAGCAGGCTGATGTGAACAACCAGGCCTCGCAGATGATGCCCATGCAGTTGCCCCAGCAACAGCAACAGCAGCAGATGGAGCAGATGGCCCAGCAGCAGCAGCAGATTGCCGCGGATCTGGGTCAGATGTCGAACCAGGAGGGCGAAGACGGCCCGCTGGGCGACATTGAGGCCATGGCGGCGGAGGCCCAGCAGCTGGCGGAGCAACTCGCCGGTGGTCGTCTTGAGCCCGAGGTCCGGGAGCGCCAGGAGCGGCTCTTCCACCGACTGCTCGATGCCGGGCGTTCGTTGGAGAAAGAAGAAGAGTCGACCGAGCGCGAGTCCACCCGGGCCGAGGCCTTCGACCGGGCCACGGTCGGCCAGCTGAGCAGCGACGATCTGGGACTGGTGCACTTTCCCATGCCCAATGCCGCGGCTCTGAGCCGACTGCCTCCCGCCGCCCGGGCGCTGGTGCTGCAGTACTTCCAGCGCCTCAACGCGGGTGGCTCTCCGGCGACCCCACCGGCCGTGGCAGGTGTTGGGGGCGGGGGCCGGTGATGGCGATGATGCCGATGATCCCGTCCGCGAAGAGATCGCGCGCGGGCAGGCCTGGATTCGCTGGACACAGCGGGGCGTTCTCGAAGATTGGGGTCCTCCTGCTTGTCGGCCTGGGGCTGAACCCGGGTGGCCTGTTCGCCCAGTCCACGCGGGTGGATGCGGAGGAGGAAGGCCGCCGCCTTCGTGAGGCCGCGGGGCTGGAGTGGCGCGGCCAGACCGATGAGTCCGAGCAGGTACTGATGGGCCTCCTGAAGGACTATCCGACTTCGTCCGGAGGGTTGTTCGCTCTGGAGCGGGTGTTGCGAAGCCGTTCGAAGGTGGCACAGGTGCTGCCCTTTGCCGACGCCTATCTGGCCGCCGACCCCCGTGCCTCCGGCGTGCGCTACATGAAGCTGCGGGTCCTGGTCGAGGTTGATTCGCTGGAGGCGCTGGATGCCGTCGCCACAGCATGGTTCAACGCCGAATCCGGATCGCCAGATCCGTATCGCGAAGTGTCCCGACTCTATGCCAGGGCCTTTGGTGATGACGAGGCCCTCGAGGTTCTGGAGGCCGGGCGGGCAGCGCTCGCCCGACAGGGAGCCGAGGGCGCGCTGGCAATGGAACTGGGCGATCTGCGGGCCAAGCTGGGCGATTCCCGCGGGGCGGTCGCGGAGTGGGCTCGCGCGGTTCGTCGGCCCCAAGCTGATGTAGGCCTGATTCTGCGGCGGATCGATCGACTCGAGGGAGATATCGAGGCGCTGGTCGAGCCGCTCCTGTTGGCACTGACGGCCGAGCCATCAACGGTGGAGATGCGGCAGACCGCGATCCGGGTTGCGGTTCAGATGGGTCTTGAGAACCGGGCCCAGTCTCTGGCACTGGAAGCCCTTCCCGGGATGACCAATGCCGGAGCTGTGGAGATGCTCGCGGATGTGGCGCAGCGTGCCGATGAGGCTTCTCTGGGCTCCCTTCGACTGTGGGCCCTGCAGCAGCAACGGACCCGGATGGGCGAGCGTGACGCGAGGGCGTTGGATGTGAGAATCGTCTCCGCCGCGATGTCGGCTGGGGACACGGCGACGGCACTCCAGGCGCAGACCCGGCTGGCGCGAGCGCTTCCCGCCGCCTCCGTCGAACGCCGCCGGGTGATTGCGGATCTTATTCGCGTGGAGGCTGGCACGGCGTCCTCGGCGACGCTTCGGACTCGGCTCAGTGGCTTCGCCTCCGAGTTTCCTGATGCGCCCGAACTGGACGAACTGGCCTCGCTGGTGGCGGCAGGAATGGCCACGCGCGGAGACAGCGATATGGCGTTTGCCGCCATTGAAGGGCGTATCGGACCCCAGGCCTCCTTGGAGCGTGCCTACCTCTACTTCGCGGGGGATTCCGTCGCTGCGGGGCGGACCGCCCTTGAGGATGCGCTGCCGGCCCTCGCGCCCTCCCGGGCAACCGCCGGCATTCAGCTCCTGGCGCTGTTGGACCGGGTGAGCCCTGCTTCGGCTTCGGCGCTGACGCGAGCTGCCGCTCTGGACCACCACGGCCACACGCTCGAAGCCGCCAATCTGCTCGGAGAGGCGGCCGCGACCGGACCAGAGGAGGACGTGGCACCGCTCCTGTCTCAGGCGGCCCGGATGGCCCGAAGCGCTGATCTGTGGGAAGAGTCGGGGATGTGGCTTTCCGAACTGATTACGAGTCATCCGGATGCTCCCGAACATCCTGAGGCCATTCTGGACCTCGCGCGCCAACGTGCGCGTGCTCCGGAGGGCCTGATGGAAGCCCGGGCCCTGTTGCAGCAACTCATCCTCGAACGACCGAACAGCCCGGTAGTTCCAGCCGCGCGGCGGGAACTCCAGCGAATTGGACGTGGAACCTGATGACAGATTTAGAGGTGGTGGAGTGTGGCGACTGCACGGGCTTGAACCGCACGGGCCGGGGACGACACAGTAGCATCGGGTCGGTTGCCTTCTGGGGGATTCTTGGCGTTCTGCTGATTGGGGCGCTGTCCAAGCCGGCTCAAATCGCTGCGCAGAACATCCTGGTCCCCATGGACCGGACGCAGGCCAACCACCTGAAGGCCTATGGGCTGACGTTCTGGGTGCTGGAACAGGAGGAGGAGGCCGAGTGGTTCCTCAACTTCCAAGGGGGGGCATTTCTTCTTCCCGATCGACCGGCGATCCGAAACGAGGCGGCGATTCGGGGCGTGAGCATCCTGCCGGTTGGGCCCGCCGAGGTCGCACGTATCCGAGGGATTCTGGCGAATGGCAACATGGAAGCCGTTCCGTTGGAAAAGGCCCCGAAGATCGCCGTGTACACGCCACCCAACTCTACTCCTTGGGATGACGCTGTGACCATGGCGCTGGAGTACGCCGAGATCCCGTACGAGACGGTCTGGGATCCAGATGTGCTGGACGGGGCTCTTGAGGACTACGACTGGCTGCACCTCCATCACGAGGACTTCACCGGTCAGTACTCGAAGTTCTATCTGACCTACGCCGGTGCATCGTGGCTTCAGGAAGAGGTGGCGCGGAATCAGGAGGTGGCGCAGGACTACGGTTTCGCCTCGGTGCCCGATCTCAAGAAGGGCGTCTCGCGGATCATCAGGGACTATGTGGAAGAAGGTGGTTTCCTGTTTGCCATGTGCTCGGCAACCGAGACGCTGGAGTTGGCGCTCGCCGCCGGGTCGACCGACATCGCGGCATCCTGGTCGGACGGCAGCCCGCCCAATCCCGATGCGAACTCACTGATGGACTGGACCCAGTCGATGGCCTTCGAGAACGCCGAAGTGCAGATTGCGCCCTCGGTGAATGCCTTCAGCAACATCGACGGCCATCAGGTGAACACGCCCTGGCGCAATGATCTGGGCGTCTACACGCTCTTTGACTTCTCGGCTAAGTTCGATCCGGTTCCGGCCATGCTGACGCAGAACCACGAGGCGGTTCTTCCCGACTTCTACGGCCTTACGACCTCTTTCAACATGGAAATGCTCAAGCCGGGCACTATCGTTCTGGCGCAGGAAGGGGGCTGGGCCAAATACCTGCACGGCGCCTACGGAGAAGGGACGTTTACCTACTATGGCGGTCATGATCCCGAGGACCCCGAGCATCAGATCGGCGACCCGTCTACGGACCTGGAACTGCACCCCAACTCACCGGGCTACCGCCTCATCCTGAACAACGTTCTCTTTCCGGCAGCCAAAAAGAAGCAGCTCAAGACCTGATGCGGGGCAGTTGACGTCTCGCCTGACGTTCCACCACCCACCACCGCGCCATGTCCGCTGAACTCCCGGTCGTTCCCAGCGCCGCCCTTGCCGGGCTTGATGGTCTGGACGAGCCCAAGGGCCCGCCGGAGCCGCCGGGTCGGGAGTCCCCGCTCAGGCTGAGCCCCGATTCGGTGGCGCGCATCCGCTCCGAGATCAATCGGGCGCGGGGACGCGAGGTCTGCTTTCTGGGGACCGTGAGCCCCAAACGGGTGATTGAGGACGTGCGTGCCGTCGCGCGGGGGAATCAGTCGGCCGTGCTCGCGGTGGCCAAGGATGCCCCTCAGGGCGGCATCATGATCCACAATCACCCCTCGGGCGTGCTGTCGCCCTCCGAGGCCGACATGTCGGTCGCCGCACGGGTGTGGGAAGACGGGCTCGGCACGGCCATCACCAACAACGAGGCCTCCGACCTCTACGTGGTGGTGGAGCCGCCGAAGCCTCGGGTCCGGGTGCCACTGGACCTGGACCTCTTGGAGTCCATCGTTGCGCCGGGTGGAGCGCTTTCAGAGCAACATCCCGGATACGAGGACCGAGCAGGTCAGCGCGAGATGATCCGGCTCGTGGGCGAGACCTTCAACGAAGGGGGGATCGGGCTGATCGAAGCCGGCACGGGCACGGGCAAGAGCCTGGCCTACCTGATTCCGGCCGCTGCCTGGGCCGTGAACAACGAAGAGCGCACGGTCATCTCGACCAACACCATCAACCTTCAGGAGCAGCTGGTCCGGAAGGACCTGCCACTGGTCTCCAAGCTGACTGGCAACGAGGTCTCGTGGGCCATGGTGAAGGGGCGTGGCAACTACATCTCGATCCGCCGCGCGCGACTCGCCCGGGACACGCAGCGCGAGCTCTTTGAAGACGACCGTTCGGGGGAGCTGAATGCGCTCATTGAGTGGATCGGCACGACGGATGACGGCTCCACCGCCGACCTGACGTTCCTGCCCTCCTCCGAAGTATGGGAAGAGGTTCGCAGTGACCCGGATATCTGTCTGCGGTCCAAGTGCCCCCACTTCCAGGACTGCTTTTACCAGAAATCCCGCCGTCGCGCGGCGTCGGCCCGGCTCCTGGTGGTCAACCACCACCTGCTGTTCACTGACATTGCGGTCCGACGGGCCACCGGAAACTGGAGTCAGTCGGCCGTCCTGCCCGCCTACAAGCACCTGGTCCTGGACGAGGCGCACAACGTGGAGGACGCGGCCACCTCGCACCTGGGCGTCGAGGTCACACGACAGTCCCTCTTTCGGACGCTCTCCAGGTTGGATCGGCGCGGAAAGGGCGTTCTGAACTCGATCGCCGACCTGTTAAGGAACACCAAGTCTCCCTCGGCGCTGCTCCTGCGCACGCGAATCGAAGAGAAGGTCCTGCCCAGCGTGGAAGACGTCCGGGCTCGGCTCATGATCTTCGTGGACGTGCTGGAGCCCTTGGTCCCACGCCGCGAAGGGGTGGTGGTGCGTCTGGGCGAGGGGGAAGGGAGCATCCCCGAGCCCATGGCCGATCCGAAGGTGCAGGAGCGGGTGAATGGCCTCCTGGCCGCTCTTCAGCGCCTGGCTCGCGAGCTGGCCGAGCTGCGGCGGGGGTTGGAGGTAAACGAAGAGCTGGAGGAGGCGGCCCAGGGTCGCCTGCTCGACATCCGATCCGCCGAGCGCCGACTGGGCGCCGCCGAGGCTGGGATTCGCCTGGTGTTGGAGCCCGGAGACCAGGAAGCTCACTTCGTGCGCTGGCTGGAGTTGAAGGGGAAGGGGAAGCGTCAGAACCTTGGCCTGTCCGCAGCGCCGATCGACCTGGGTCCCATCCTGCGAGAGTCCGTCTTCGACAAGCTCGAGACGGTGGTCATGACCTCGGCCACGTTGGCCACGCGCAAGACGTTCGACTTCGTACGGAGCCGTCTTGGACTGGAGGATGTCGACCTGCAGGCCCTTGAGAGACCACCGAAGGTCAGGGAGCGTATCGTGCAGTCGCCCTTTGACTTCGAGCGTCAGGTTCTGATGCTGGTGCCGACGGACCTGGCGGATCCGGCCGCCGAGCCGGAGCGTTTCGCGGAGGAGACGGCCAAGGTCGTGTCCGAGATGGCGCGGACCACCGACGGCGGCCTATTTGTGCTGTTCACCGCGCACCGGGCTCTACGAGAAGTGGCTGTGCTTCTCCGGGCTCAGGGGGTTGATGGGAACTGGCCCCTTTTCGTGCACGGTGAGGACGATCGCGCGCGCCTGCTCCAGGGGTTCATTGAGAGTGGGCGTGGGATCCTTCTCGGGACGTCCTCGTTCTGGGAGGGGGTCGACGTGCCCGGAGATCCGCTGAGGGGTCTGATTCTGCAGAAGCTTCCGTTCAAGGTGCCGACCGAACCCGTGACCGCCGCTCGGGTGGAGGCGTTGGAACGCCGGGGAGGGAACGCCTTCTACCAGTACATGCTCCCGTTGGCCGCACTGCGCCTCAAGCAGGGCTTCGGTCGTCTGGTGCGAACCCGGGAGGATCACGGGGCGGTGGTGCTGATGGACGACCGAATCGTCAGAAAGCGATACGGGCCATACCTGAGGGATTCGTTGCCACCGGTACCAATGGTGAAGGGGCCGTGGGATGAGATGGCGGGAAGGATGAAGCGGTTCTACGCGGGTGAGGACTAGTGTCGCGTCACTCATCGAATGTCGGATAGAGGCGAGCGAGCTTGATGCGTGCGTCCGGGGTGGTGAACTGCCAATTGACGCGAGCGTTCTTGTTGTCTCGAAATACCTTCCAGGCCTCGACCTCGCGTCGGACGACGTTGATGTCATCGATTCTCCGATCCAGGCACTGCGTGCCGAGCACGCTCAGCTCGATCTCGGCCACATTCAGCCAGCTTCCATGTTTCGGGGTGTAGACGAAGTCGAAACGGTCCCATAGCGCCTTGGCCTTTCCCGGAGGAAATGCCTCGTACAGCGATCCCGGCACATGGGTGTTCAGGTTGTCCATGACCAGTGTGATCTTCTCCGCGCTGGCGTAGTGGTTTGCGATGTCCTCGATGAAATGAGCCCAATCCCGCTTCGTTCTTCTCTCTGTGATCTTGACCATGCGCTTTCCGGCCAGGGGCTCGCTGGCAAGGAATACCGTGCATACGCCGCAGCGCCTGTATTCGTAGTCGTACCTGGCTACCCGGCCCGGTGACCCAGGAATCGGGGCCCTCGTTTCGGCGATCAGTTGCTTGGGAGATTCGTCCATGCAGACCACGGGGCGCTTGGGATCATACAGGCGCTTGTAGACATCCAGGACGTTCTTCATGTGCGCGACGAAACTGCTGTTGTGAGCCGGTGGGATCACCCACCCCTTACGCCGCCAGGGTTTGAGTTCGTTTTTTTTAGAACGCGCCGTACCGTTTCGTGCGAGATGCTGTCGATGTAGCCCAGTTCGACGACCCGGTCCGCCAACAGTCTTAGAGACCACCTCAAGAAGCCTTCTGGTGGATCACTGCAACTCAGCGCCACCAGATGGGCTTCGAGGTCCCCGTCCGCCTTCTTCGCGTAGGCGCGGCTCCCTTTCGTACCGTTCAGGCACACCTCCAGACCATCAACGACGAAGCGCCTCTTCACTCGATCGATCTTCCGCATGCTGATCTTCAGTACGCGGGCGATCTCTTCATTCGTGGAACGCTCCGTCTGAAACTCGCCCGCATCACATCCCAGCAGGATCAGTGCGTTGAGGACCTTCTGGGACCTGTGCTTGCCCCTCGATGTGAGCGCACCAAGGGCTTCGCGCTCCTCCTTGAGCAACGTCACGACGTACTTCTTCATCTGCATTCCTCCGTTGAGGTTATGCAGTGAAGATAGAATCTATATTACGACATTACAAGCGTGACGTGCCACTAGTGTGGTGTATCAAGAGTTCGCGAGTCACCAAGTGTGGTGTGGCAGAAGTCCCGTTGTATTCGTGCGTCGCTGCATCAGCTCCAGCTTCGTTGCTCCTTCTCGCCATAGCGCTGCTATGACTCGGCGTCGCGCCTACCTGGAGCCGCCCAGCGACACCCTCGGTACGGACACGGGACTTGTGCCACA
>JBDNHE010000034.1:0-7763 GCA_041688945.1 Gemmatimonadota bacterium
CTGGGCGGCTTGGCCGCACTGGTGGCCAAGCGGCTTTCAAGACGAATGGCCCGCCCGGTCCAGGAGCTCGTCCAATGGTCAGCCATGATCGCTCGGGGCGAGCCTCTTCCTGATCCGTCGATCGGCCCCGGAAGCCGCATCGCCGAGTTCGGTGCACTGCGGGAAGCGATGAGTCACATGGAGGCTCAACTGCACGAGTCTCGCGTACGCGATGTAGAGGCCGCGCGCGCCCGAGCCTGGAGCGAGATGGCTCGACGGGTGGCTCACGAGCTGAAGAATCCGCTCACCCCCATCCGCATGACGGCCTCGGCTCTCGCCCGTTCTGACGATCAGAGTGTCCGCTCATCGGCGGAGATCATTCTCGAAGAGTCTGCTCGACTGGATGACATGGCCCGGAGCTTCGCCCAGTTGGGGCGGATGCCCGAGGGACCCATGGCCCAGGTTGATCTGGATGAGGTTATCCAGTCACTCCTCCGGGGGTACGGCGACGACGCCCACAATGTTGTGTCCGCCGACCTCGCCCCGAATTTGCCGCTGATCATGGGCCACCACGACGCTCTGGGGCGGGCGGTCCGCAATCTGATAGAGAACGGTGTCGAGGCACTCGGTGACGCACCCGGCACCGTCCGCGTCGAAGCCTCCACGGCCGGGGACTGGGTTGAGATTCGGGTGATCGATACCGGTTCAGGGATCCCCGACGACCTGCTCGACACCATCTGGCAGCCCGACATGACCACCCGCAGACGTGGAACCGGATTGGGACTGGCACTCGTACGCCAGACAGTGCTGGCGCACGGAGGCGAAGCCACTGCCAGGAACTCCCCGGATGGTGGGGCGGTCTTCACGGTGCGCCTTCCCATTCACGGCCCCGAGGAACAAGCCGGATGAACCTGCTGATCGTAGACGACGAGGGAAATATTCGCCGCTCTCTGCGCGCGCTCCTTGAGGCCGAGGGGCACTTCGTGCGGGAAGCCGGTTCCGCCGAAGAAGGGCTCCAGTCGGCATCGGAGACGTCGCCGGACGCGGTACTGCTCGACCTGGCGCTCCCTGGAATGAATGGCCTTCAGGCGTTGCCGCTGTTCCAGGACATCGACTCGACGATCACGGTCGTGATGATGAGCGGGCACGCCTCCCTGGGCGATGCGGTTGAGGCGACACGTCTGGGTGCCTTCCACTTCATTGAGAAGCCACTCAGTCCCGAGGCCGTGCTACTGACGCTGCGCGGCGCCGAAGAGGTGGTGCGGGCTCGGGATCTGACCCGTGCTCTTCGCGAGGAAATGGGACCCGACGCGGAGTTGATCGGGCACTCCGCCGGCATCGGCGCAGTGCGCGAGACGATCCGGAAGGTTGCACCCACCAACGCTCGGGTCCTGATCACCGGCGAGAGTGGCACCGGAAAGGAGCTCGTTGCGACCGCGATTCACGGCACCTCGCTGCGCGCGTCCGGTCCGTTCATTCGTGTCAACTCGGCTGCAATCCCCAGGGACCTGGTCGAAAGCGAAATGTTCGGTCACGAGCGTGGAGCCTTTACCGGGGCCACCGAGCGACGACGTGGTCGGTTTGAACTGGCGGATGGTGGAACGCTCTTCCTGGATGAAGTCGGCGACCTTGGGGCCGACGCGCAGGCCAAGCTCCTGCGCGTGCTCGAATCGGGGACGCTTCAGCGCGTGGGCGGGAGCGACACGATTCAGGTCGACGTGCGCGTCATCGCGGCCACCCACCGAGATCTGGAAGTCGAGGTCCAGCGCGGCACCTTTCGCGAGGACCTCTTCTTTCGCTTGAACGTCGTGCCGATCCAGGTTCCGCCACTTCGCCATCGCAGAGAGGACATCCCACTCCTGGTGGCGCACGGCATGGAGCGGTTGGTCAAGAAGCATGGACTCGCGGCGCCGCGCCTCGCGCCGGAAGGACTCTCGGTGCTGGAAGCCCACGACTGGCCCGGCAATGTGCGGGAGCTGCTGAACATTGTGGAGCGCCTGGCGATTCTCTCGGCGGGGACCAATGTCGGCGCCGGAGACGTGCGAGCCGTCCTGCCCGGCTTCGTCGCCGGCGCCACCTCTCCCCGCTTCGACCCGGACGATGACCGGGCACTTCGAGATCGCCTCGCGGACTATGAAAGGACGTTGCTGCAAGGAGCTCTTTCGGCAACGAAGGGGAACATCGCTGAGGCGGCCCGCCGTCTTCAGACCGATCGCCCCAATCTGTATCGACGCATGAAACGTCTGGGTCTGCGCGACGACGCCGATGATCCGACGACCTCACCGGAGGATGAATCATGAAGCCTGTTGCGATCAATGCGACGGTTTTCGCAGGACTGACCTGCGCGCTCCTTGGGCTGGCACTGCCTGCGGGCGCGCAGGACTTCGACGCGCCGGAACTCCCGGAGTCTCTGGCGATCGATGTCCTCGACTACTTCAATGACCCGTCGGTACTCCGACTCGAGGGCCGAGCCACGATTCCGGCGGGTGCGGTCATCGCGGAGAGTGTCGGACTACTCCGCGGAGAACTGATCGTGCGGGGCACCATCCAGGGAGACGTCGTTCTGCTTGATGCCGACCTGCGCCTTGAAGAAGGCGCGCGGATCGACGGCGCCGTCCTGATCGTCGGTGGGCGATTGAGGGCGGGCGACCAGGGTCTGATCGCGGGCGGCCTGCAGCAGTACTCCACCACCTTCCGCTACGTCGATGCCGGCAGGACGTTGGAGCTAGCACCGGCTTCGTTGCGAGGCGACCGCGGCATTCGCCTCTTCGGATCACGCATCACGGTCCGGGCGGGAAGCAACTACAACCGGGTCGAAGGCCTCCCAATTCTGTTCGGACCGGTCATCGAAACATCGGGACCCAACCCATACTACCTGGAAGGTCTGGTGACACTGCGCACCGAGACCGGATTCACCGATGACGGACAGGGGTTCCGGATCAATCTCGAGCGCCGATACGGTCGCCCGTCTCGCTACTTCTACGGGGTTTCAGCGTACTCCGAGGTGACGCCGATTGAGCGCTGGGGGCTGGGTGATCTCGAGTCCTCGCTCACCACTTTTGTGCTGCACCGCGACTACCGGGACTACTTCGAACGGCACGGCTGGAGTGTCTACGCCGGAACCAACCTCACCGATGTGCCCCTCCGTCTGCAGCTCTCCTATCGCGACGAAAAGCACTTCTCTCTTCAGGTCGCCAGTCCGTGGTCGCTCAAGGAAAACGAGCGTCCG
The DNA here is from genome assembly GCA_041688945.1 of Gemmatimonadota bacterium. Lineage (GTDB taxonomy): Bacteria > Gemmatimonadota > Gemmatimonadetes > Longimicrobiales > Gaopeijiaceae > Gaopeijia. The sequence goes on from JBDNHE010000034.1 coordinate 3,209, forward strand.
TGGCGGCCCCTCCCTCTCATTGGCGAGGGAGATGTGCGGCTGCTTGAGCTCCGAGCCGAATGGGACGAGAGAAACGACCGCAGCGATCCGACTGACGGCTGGTTTCTCGACACGCGATTCACGTACGGGCTGACCGGAGAGCTGAGTCTGCCGGAGCATGGGGGCGATGAAATGAATACGGCCGCAGTCCCGGCCGTCGAACTACCCACCAGCTTCACCTCCGGTTTTCTTGATTTCCGTCGCTATGCTCGGGTTGATCCTTCTTCGGATCTGCGCCTCCGGACGGTGCTCTCCGGCGCGATGGGTGGACACGCCCTTCCTCCCCAGTTTCAGCATGCACTCGGGGGGGAAGGCTCACTGCCGGGATACGGCCCCCTCTCTCTGGACTGTGGGGCACGTGCGCAGGAGGTATTCGTTACTCGAGATGGTCAGGTGGATCCCTACCCGGCCTACCAGCGATACGGATGCGATCGGATCGCGCTTTTCCAGGCCCAGTATCGCCACACTCTGCCGTTCAATCTGGATCTGTTTAAAGGTGGCGATGAGTACAACCGCTCCGGATGGACATCGGGGATCGATTTCGAACCCGCCCTGGCCCTCTTCTTCAACGTCGGCCGCGGCTGGTCAGACTGGGATGGCGGGTCGGATATTGATGACGTCGCAGACGTCGGACTGGGGCTCGAGATCGGCAGCATCGGGGCCTACTGGGCGTACCCCCTGATCGACGGCCCCAAGAAGTTCAACTTCTTTCTGCGACTTCAGCGCAGGTTCTGAGGCACTGCTGTTGCGCGCCCTGCTCCTGATTCTGCTCCTGGTTGCTGGCCCGTTGGCCGGCCAGGGTCGAGCTGTGTCTGCACGCGTGGACCCGGCCACGGGAGGGCTGTTTGTCGACCTTACGGGGCTGCTTGATGATTCGAGTCTCAGGGATGCCCTTCATTCGGGGCTCCCGCTGCGGATTGAGATTGAGGGCGAGTTGTGGCGTGACGGTTTCTTCGACTCCCAGGAAGGTGGTGCTATCTGGCGGGCGAGCGTCATCCATGACCCTGTTCGGCGGAGCTACCAGGTCGAGTTGATTGGACGGCCGCCTCAGCGCGTCGCCACGATTGCCGAGGCGGAGCGAATCCTTGTCGCCGCCTTCCGAATGGAGGTCCGCCCGCAGAGACGGGCGCGGTATTACTACCTCGCTACCGTGGAAATCCAGACGCTTTCGATTTCCGATCTCGAGGAAGTGAGGCGTTGGTTGCGCGGCGATGTTGCGCCGGCTGTGAGCGGCAATGAACGCAGCCAGGGAGCCGTGGCCTCAGGCGTCCGAAGGATCTTCGTTAGAGCGTTGGGGCTTCCGACCCTCAGAAGGAAGTTTCGGACCCCGACTTTTCAATGGGAAGCCGGTGGCGGGTCAGCGATCCTGTCGCCCGCCCCTGGCTCCGGGCCCGCGCAGAAAGCGCCCGGGCAGCTCCCCGGTGTACTCGGCATCCCGAACCACCTGCCGGCCATTCACCCAGACATGCTCGACCCCAACTGACAACGAGTGCGGCAACATATAGGTGCCGACTTCGTTGATCAGGTTTGCGTCGAATACCACCAGATCCGCGAAGTAGCCGGGAGCGATCCGGCCGCGATCGACCAGGCCCACACGATCCGCAATCGCCGAGGTCATCTTTCGGACCGCGTCCTCAATGGGAATGATCTGCTCATCGCGCACGTACTGCCCCAGAATCTTCGGATACGAGCCGTAGGTGCGCGGGTGGGTCATGGCCCCCGGCGCGGATGGGTCACGGACACCCGCGTCCGTACCGAACTTCATCCAGGGCAGCGTCAACTTCCGCCGCACGTTGTCTTCGCTCATGGCAAAGAAGACCATGCCGGCGTTTCCCTCTTCGACCAGGAAATCCAGAACCGCCTCGGCCCACGGTTTGACGCGAGCGGCGGCCAGATCGGCAATCGTCTTTCCCTGCATGGGGATGTTCGGGCGTGTGTTCACGCTCGTGATCATGGACCCCTCCGGCGTCGCCAGTAGGCACCAGTTCTCCCATCCGTCGGGGACGCTCGACATGTCGGCAATCATCCGGCGCCTGGCGTCCGGGTCTCGCATGTTGTTGGCCAGCTGGCCGTTCTCGGAGGCCCAGGGTGGCAGGCACGCGGTCAGGCTGGTTGAGGCGGCTGTGTACGGATACATGGCAGCCTCAATGTCGACGCCGCGAGACCGGGCCTCTTCGATCAGCTGAATAGCCGGCTCCAGCAGATTCCAGTTTTCCTGGCCCGCGGCCTTCAGGTGGTAGATCTCGACAGGTACGCCAGAACGCTCGCCGATCTCGATGGCCTCGCCGATCGCCTGTAGCAGGTCGTACGATTCGCTGCGGATGTGGGAGATGTAGACGCCGCCCCAGCCATGGACGACCTTGGCGACCTCGACGAGTTCATCAGTGGTGGCGAAGGCACCGGGCGGGTAGATCAGACCGGTCCCAACTCCCAGGGCCCCATCCTGCATCGCGCGGCCAGTCATGGCTCGCATGGTGTCCAGTTCGGCGGCGCTCGGAGCGCCGGTGCGGAAGCCCATCGCGTATCGTCGGACTGTCGTGCCGCCCAAAAACGAGCCGATGTTCACCGACACACCACTGGCTTCCATGTCCTCGAGCCAGGCACCAAAACGGCGCCATTCGCGGGCTCGGCGGACTGCGACGGGATCGTCCGGATCAGGGGCGGCGGCGGTATTGCGGTTGATCGGCGCCGGGGTGTTCGACTCGCCCATCAACTCGGTTGTGATGCCCTGAAACAGCTTGTTCAACGCGCGTCCGTCCGAGAACAGACCTGAATCGCCCTGTCCGTTGATGTCGATGAACCCGGGCGCGATGACCAGTCCTGAAATGTCCACTATGGAGCGGGCACGGATCGGGTCGACCGTAAGCGGTTCCAGAATCGCGACCACGCGATCGCCCACGATCGCCACATCGGCGGCCCGTGGTTCGGTGCCCGTGCCATCCACCATCAGCCCGCCAATCAGGAGCAGGTCCCACTCACCGGGGACCACTTTCGCCAGCAGGGTGTCCGCACCGGTAGCTGCGTTGGGTGCTGCGTTGGGGGCCACGTCGGGGGCTGCGTCGATCACGGTCCCCGCAGTGGCAACGATCGGCACGGGCTGCGAGACGGGTGCGTCGTCACCGGGCATGGTCACAGGTTGAGGCACCGGGCTCGGGCCGGGGCCGCATGCCACGAGAGAGATGGCTACCAAAAGGGAGCGAACAAGGGATCGGTCAGGGAGCATTCGGATCACAGTAGAGGTCAATTTCGCTCAGGCATTTGAGTGGCGACCGCGCTGGCGCCAGACGACTCGACTTATCAAGCCTCAACGACATGCACGCGGATCGCCTCGTCGTGGATTCGCTCCAGATCAGGTGTCACGCCGATTCCCACACCCTCGTGGGGCGCGAGGGTCCCGTCCTGAATTACCCATTCAGGGGTGACCAGATCTCGATCCCAGTAACGTTTCGATCCGGAAATGTCGCCAGGAAGCGTGAAGCCCGGCAGTGTGGCGAGGGCGACATTGAAGGCGCGGCCGATTCCGGATTCAAGCATCCCGCCACACCAGACCGGGATGCCCGCGTCGAGGCAGAGGTCATGAATGGCGATCGCGCTGCCCATTCCTCCGACTCGGCCCGGCTTGATGTTGATCACCTCGCACGCCTTCATCTCGAGCGCCATCCGCGCGTCGGACAGCGAACAGATCGATTCATCCAGACAGACCGGCGTGTCGATGGCGGCCTGCAGTCGGCGGTGGTCGGCAAAATCGTTCCAGGCAAAGGGCTGCTCGATCATCATCAGATCCAGCGCATCCATCTTCTGCAGGAGCGGCAGGTCGTCCAGGCTGTAGGCCGAGTTGGCGTCCGCCAGGATCCGGGCATCTGGATATGCGTCGCGCACGTGGGTAAGCATCTCCAGGTCGCGCCCAGGTTTGATCTTCATCTTGATCCGCTTGTAACCCTCGTCCAGGTACGCGCCCACTTTAGCCAGCAAGGTGTCGGTGTCTGGTTGCAGTCCGATGGAAACACCAACGTCCACGGGGCGCGTGCGCCCCCCGATTGCCGTCGCGAGCGTGAGCCCCTGCTGACGGCTGTGCAGGTCCCATGCCGCCATCTCGATCGCGGCCTGGGCCATGGGGTGCCCACGCACCCATTCCATGCGAACCGCGACTTCGCCTGGATCGGTGAACTCTCCTCCGATCACCCGCGGAACCAGGAAGTCCTTGAGGATGTGCCAGGCGGTCTCCGTGGTCTCGTAGGAGTATCCGGGATCCTCTCCGACCACACACTCACCCCAACCGACCTGGTCGCCGTCGTGAATCGTCACCACAAAGATCAGGCGCTCTTGTCGACCGCCCGAACTGATCTCAAAGCGCTCTCGCAGCTGAAGAGGGACGATCCTCATCTCGATTCGATCGAACTTCATGGATTCACGACCTGGTCGGACCGGAGGGTTCTTCGAGTCGAGCGGGGTGCACCACATACTCACAGGTCTGAGGGCCACGCTCAAAGCCCCGGATCTCGGCACCCGCACCAAG
>JBDNHE010000035.1:0-8113 GCA_041688945.1 Gemmatimonadota bacterium
AGCTCCACACGCGGGTCCACCTCCAGCGCCTCGATCGCCGCCCAGTCGATCCCGCTCGGCTCCCCCAGACGCCGATCCTTCTTGCCTCCCTTCACCAGCTGTGGCATCCTTCCCATCTGTGGCCTCCTTCCTCTTTTCGGTATGCGTGATGTGTTCGCACACCCATGCTACCCGAGGTCGGAGGTCACTTCAATTTCAACTAAGTATGGGACTCCCTCTGTGCCCGAGGCGACGAATTCAGGAATGTGATGCAGATCAGCGACATTGATAGCGTAGTGGGGTGCTTGCGGCCCATTTCGCCCACGCCCACCGTACAAGTGACCCGCAGGAACCTGACGGGATCTAGATGAAATGATTCAGACACTACTCATCGTCGGTGGCGATAAACTCGGGGGCCAAGCTGCCTCCTTCTCGACGGGTCGCACTGACATGGCGGTCAGGTACGATCGTTCATCGAACGCTGCCCGGGTATGGCAACTGATGCGTCGGGGGGTACTGCCACCGACGTCGATCGCGAGGATGGCTATCTGCGAGTTCAGGCGGCCGGCACCTCCCACGTTTGCCGCTCCCGAGATCCGAACGAACGGACAAATGATTCAGGCGGTGACTAGTCTTCGACCTCGGCGGATCGTCCTTTTTCGTGCGGGCCTGATCGTGCGCCGGGAGGTGATCAATCTGGGAGTCCCAATCCTGAACGTCCATTGCGCCCGGCTGCCCGAGTTTGGGGGGTTGAACTCCATCGCGCGGGCACTCGCGGCTCAGGAGTATCGCCAGGAGGCGACGGTGCATCGAGTGACGGAACAGATTGATAGGGGAGAGGTCCTGATGACGAAGCCGTACACCCTCGATCCCGACGGGTCGTATTGTTCGAATGAGGCCAGTGCGTATGGAGCAGGTCTAGACCTGCTTGAACGCCTGTTGGATTCTCCTGGCATCCTTTAGGTTTCCGAAACACTTATTCCCCAACAGGTTCGAGGCTCTCTCAGGCCGTGGATGGTGACCTTCGGAGTGTCGTGCGCCGCCTCGGTGGGGATGCGATAGCCTATGGCCTTGGTGGCGTGGCCAGCAAAGGCCTCACGCTACTCGCTGTCCCCGTTCTGACCCGTGTTCTCTCTCCGGAAAGTTACGGGGTATTGGACTTCGTCACGATCGTCGTGGGATTTCTGACGGCTTTCATCATTGCCGGGACGGACTCAGCCCAGTCCTTCTTCTTCTACCACAAGGCCGACTCCGCCCAGGACCGTCGCGATACCATCTCGGCGACCGCGCAGTGGCGCACACTCGTCGGTCCGGTCCTTCTCGTCGTGACCATTCCGACCCTTTGGTTCGGGGTTGAGGTACTCGGGTCCAGGTCGATCTGGATCTTGGTGTGGGCTGGACTAGCCGCTTGGATTGGGGCGATCGCGGCCGGATTCGCCGACGTGTGCCGCCTTCGGTTTGAGCCATGGCGCTTCGTCACGCTCTCGACCCTGGCGTCGGGTGGTGGAACGCTTCTGGGACTCTCGATCGTCTTGCTTACCGGGCAGATATATGGCTACTTCAGTGGAGCAGCTCTGGGAGCCCTGTTGAGTCTAGGCGCAGGAGCGTACCTCCTTCGGGGAAGTTTTTCCGTGAGGCCTATTGTGACAGCGTCGATCCGGCGACAGGTCACCTTCGGAGCCCCGCTTCTGCCCGCTGCCCTTTCAGTCTACGTACTGAATGGCGCAGATCGATACGTGCTTCAAGTGTATCGCCCGGCCGCCGAGTTGGGGGTGTATGGGGTGGCGGCGAAAGTGGCCATTCTCGTTCTGCTTGGCGTGGAGACCTTCCGCAAGGCGTTCTGGCCCTTTGCGATGGAGGCACTGCAGGATGCCCAGAGGGGCCCCGTGGTATTCAGGACGGGGGCACGGATTTACGCGGGTGCGGGGGCGGCGATGATCGTCTACCTTACTTGGCTGGCCCCGTTTCTGGTCGCTGTCTTGGGCGGGGACGCCTATGCGGAGGCTGGGGGTCTGGTGGCGTACCTCCTCTGGCCCTCGGTCCTCTATGGCTACTATATGCTCGCTTCGGGGGGGATCTGGAAGTCGGAGAAGACGGGGGTCGCGGCCTGGCTCGGGCTCGCGGCGGCAGCATTCAACGTGCTTTTGAATTTTCTCCTGGTTCCATCATTCGGTATGAAGGGCGCGGCGATTGCGACGGTTCTCGCCTACGCGGCCTGGATCGTCGGCACTGCGATCATGTCTGAACGCTATTGGCCGATTGGGCTCGGGCGGGCGCGGACCGTGGTGATCGCGATGGTTTGCGTAGGACTTCAGATTATGTTGATGAGCAGCACCATGGGCGCCTTCTCGACTGCCGTCTTCGCACATCTCGGTGCGTTTTCCGTTTTCGCGTTGGCTTGGCGGAAGTCGGAGTTGGAAGGCGCTTGGAGGTGGCTGATGAGCCGAAAGGAAAATTAGAACAAGGTCGACAATTTGAAGATCGTGACGGTGGTCGGAGCGCGGCCCCAATTCATCAAGAGCGCCATCCTTTCTCGCGCCTTGCGCGAAGCCGGGCTGGTGGAGGCGCTGATCCACACGGGTCAGCACTTCGACGCGAACATGTCCGAGGTGTTCTTTCAAGAGCTTGGGATGCAGGCTCCGGCGTTCAACCTTGGGGTTGGTGGGGGCACGCACGGGGAGAACACTGGCCGCATGCTTGAGCGGATTGAGCGGGTTCTCTTGGACTCTCCGCCGGATCTGGTCCTTGTCTATGGCGATACGGACTCGACGGTGGCTGGCGTCCTCGCGGCCTCGAAAATGCTGATTCCGGTCGCTCACGTGGAGGCAGGTCTTCGTTCGTTTGACCGACGAATGCCCGAGGAGCAGAACCGGATCGTTGCCGACCACCTCTCCGACGTTTGCCTCGCGCCAACCGGGGCGGCGGTCGAGAATCTCAGCCGGGAAGGGATTCTGGACGATAGGGTCGAGTTGGTCGGAGACGTCATGTACGACGCAGCGCTTCACTATGGGCGGATTGCGGAGGAGCGAGCGAGCATCCTTCCATCACTAGAGCTGGAGCCTGACCAATTCGTCCTGCTTACTCTCCATCGAAAGGAGAACGTGGATGACCAAGCTCGACTCCGTGAGATCGTTTCGGGCCTCGAACTCAGTGGGGCGACGATTATTCTCCCCCTTCACCCCCGGACACGGGCACGACTCGCTGAGTTCAGCATGACGCTCCCGGGCAATGTTCGCGTGACGGAGCCGTTGGGGTATTTGGACATGGTACAGCTCGAACGCGCCGCACGGCTGGTTGCCACGGACAGTGGAGGGGTTCAGAAAGAGGCGTTCTTCCATGGGACTCCGTGCGTGACAATCCGTGACCACACGGAATGGGTCGAACTGGTCGAGGTCGGGGCCAATGTCCTCGTCCCGGCCGTTGCCGACGAGATCGCGAAGGAAATTTGTTCAAGGCGTCAACCGGTGATTCGCACGGACCTCTACGGTGGTGGGGAGGCGTGCTCCACCATCGTCGACGTACTCAACCACCACTTCGGCGCCAACTGAGACATGGAGTTCCTTGGGACGATCGAGTATGGCTCCCAATTCGTCTGGGACTTGCTCAAGGGAGTCCTGCTTTCGATCCCCGCCCTTCTGGTGCTCGGCATGGGCGTCAGGAGCACAACCGTCCGCTTGGTGGGAGTCTGGTTCGTTGTTGTTTACATCTTACCCACCTACATCGTCAGGACGGCGGCGGAGTTTCCGGCATCACCACTAGTGCCGGTGATCACCTACCTCTTTCTGCTTGCTGCGATTGCCGGGTTTCTGATAGCCGCCGGGCGCGGGTTGGCAGGGATGGAGCCTGGTCGCTTCCTCCCGATAGGCACGATCCTGCTGGTCGGGCTGATTGTTTACTCAGTGGCTTATGTGGGGTTGGCGGTCTGGTTTGGTCTGAACCCGTCGACCTCGGGCGCTCTTGTCGCGATGGATGTTGTGACGAACGGCGAGGGACCAAGGTTTGCATTTTACGGCGCTCCATCTGTTGTGCAGTTGGCATTTGCACTCATGTTTCGCGTAATCACCCCGACGGTGGCGCTCGTTGCTCACCTCGCAGGTCGTGCAGGTATCCGATCTGCCGTTCTAATCTCCGCAGTTCCACTGGCGATCCAGTCTGCGGAGCGCCAGAACCTCTTTCTGCTATTTGCGGTGGCCTGCGTGGCGGTCGTGGTGGGTCGCAAGGGTCGGATGAGTGCGATCATCGACGCCTCGGTGGCGTTGACGGGCCTGATTGTGGTCTTCTCGTTTCAGGGTAACCTCGGGAGCGACACGCTATCGGCGATCACGGTCGCGCCGATCGTTGGGCAGATCGTTTTTCGAAGAGTCGTGGTTGATTCGAATTACATGCTTGCCCACATAATGTTTTTCTTTCCCAATGTGCTACCGTTAGGGCTCACAAATCGTATATTGGGTGCCGTTGGACTTGGGTACGCTGCTGGTTTCAGCGCGATCGGTCTGTTGGCGGACCTCTGGCTCAATTTCCGATGGTTAGGCATAGTTCTCGGGGGCTTCGGATTTGGCGTGGCGATGGGCCTCGCTTCTCGACTTCTGGATCAGATCCGCCACTCGCTCTTCCAGCCGCTGATCGCCTTCCTGTTCCTTCTGGCATTCGGGTCGTTCTTCTATTCCAACACGCTCTCGGTCATCCCGATCATGATCCTCCTCTTCGCGACTGGGACGGGATTGATGATCAGCTCGACCCTGGCATCCGCTCAATCGCGTCCTACGTCAGGCGCTCCGCCGGCTCGATCAAGTGGAGGTGACGGATGAGGGTGTGGGTCCTTACGGTCGGGGAGCCCGTTCCCGTTCTGGATGGCAAGGCGCCCCGACTCCTACGATCCGGCGTTCTCGTTAAGGCCTTGGCGGGAGAAGGGCATGAGGTCGTCTGGTGGACGTCCGCGTTCGATCACTACGCCAAACGACACAGAAGAGCTCAGGGTGGCGAGATCGAATGGAAGGGGGCTAACGTGCGTCTGATCCCCGGGCCTGGCTATCAGAAGAACGTATCGGTTCGGCGGATCCTCGATCATCGGGCAGTCGCGGGAGGCTTTCGAACGCTTGCACAGGGTCAACCACGACCGGATGTGGTGCTTGCGTCGCTGCCCACGGTTGAGCTTGCGGAGGCTGGCGTGGACTACGCCCTTTCGGTGGGGGCTCGGGCGTATGTGGACATCCGGGATCTCTGGCCCGACCTGCTAGAGACGTCGCTCCCCAAGTGGGCGAGGCCGGCAGGTCGGCACCTCCTTGCGCCAATGTACAGACAGGCCCGGCGGGCGCTCTCTCGGGCTACCGGACTAGTCGGAATTTCCGACGAATACCTGAACTGGGGCTTGAAAGCGGCAGGGCGGGAACGTCGACCGTCCGACGCGATGATCCCTCTCGGGTACGCGGCCGCTGAGACCGATGGAGAATCGGAGGCCGACGCGGGGAGAAGGCTTGAGAGCGCGGGGGTCGATCCCTCAAAGCGCATTGTTCTCTACGTGGGTTCCTTTGGGCGTCTCTATGATTTTGACGCCGTTCTGAGGGGAGCGAGGCAACTACAGCGTCAGGGTCGAGACGACGTTCAGTTCGTGATCGCGGGTGACGGGGAGTTGGGACCGCGGTGGCGGGGAATGGCCAAGGGGTTGGGGAATGTCGTCTTCACGGGTTGGATCGACGGCCCGGCCATCAATTGGCTCAGGTCGCGGGCCGCGATCGGGCTGCAGCCGTACTCTTCCGATGCCACTCAGGGCCTCGCGAACAAACTCTTCGAGTACCTGAGTGCCGGTGTACCAGTGTTGTCCTCCCTCGATGGCGAGAACCGCTCTCTCGTGGCCGCGCATGATTGTGGCGGTTATTACACGCCCGGGAATGTCGAGGAGTTCGTTGAGGGCATTGGGCAAATGCTGTCGGATCCCAACGAACTCAGGGCCAAGGGAGAGAGGGGTGCGACGCTCTACCATAGCGCGTTCGCGCAGGAAGTCACCACCGGTGCCTTACTACGACACCTGACGGCGGGTTGAAGGTGCCACTTCTCAGCCTGTTCTCGTGGCCGATCGCGACTTTTCTCGCCGCGCCTCGCCTAATTGCGGAGCTGGTCCGGGGCGACTCCGTGTATGCAACGGCGCTTGGGCGATTCTATTCACGGCAGCTTGAGCTTCTCGCGGGGCGGATTCGCTTTCCATCCTGGGTCGGGCGCGTGAATATCGGTTCTTTCGTCTATCAGAACTTCCTCGCCATTTGGCTTTGTTACGTGGTTCTGGGGCGTCGCGGCTTCGTCTTGATGAGTATGGGGCTCTGGTTCGCCGTCCTGGGCAGCGTTCACCCCTCTGCGGGACCGATCGCCGGTGTCGTCCTGGTCTCCCATATCGCGTGGTTTCTCCTTGCGGAGCGCGGGAACTATCAGACGCTTGGACTCGTGGTAGGCTCCCTGGTTCTCGGGCTGGGGGCCGACGTTCCTGAGTTGATCCCGGTCGCGATGGTAGTCCTCGCATTGAGTTCATCGTCAGCGCTGTTGCTTACGAGCCTCTTTGGCGTCTTCGTTCTGCCGCTGCGCGAGGCGTTTCGGACCGGCCTCTGGGGGGTGACGTTTGCGATTGCTCTGGTCGTCATGAACTACATTTTTCTGAGAGGCAGGGCCGCCCAGAGTGATCAGACGTCCTTCGCTCCCTTCGACGGCCTGCTCCGGGTCTTTGGCCTCATCGGAGCAGGGAAGGCGCCCGTGGCACCATTCCTGACCCGGTCGCGGGATCCCGTCCGAGGGGCTGTTTCGGCTGCGCCCCTGCTTGGATTCGCGGTGGTCCAGGTGGTTTGGGGGGTCGAAGGAACTGGACTGACCCTCGCGTTCGCTGCGGCGGTGTTCCTCAATCAGTCTCAGATCTTCAGACTTTTTGATTTTCATTTCATCTGGGCGTTCGCGTTCCTCTCGATCGGCGGGGCCCTGGCTGCCGTGAGCGACCTGCCTCATGTAGTGCTGGTCTGTTTTTTTCTTCTCGGATCGAACCCCTTGGTACTCGTTGGACTCAACCGGGCTGCCTGTGGCGGAACACGGAGATGGGATCGGATGCTGATTCCCGCGTACGTTGGGTCATCGGCAGCGGCCGCGGCGGAGGACGCCATCGAGAGGCTTTTGCCCGAGGGCCAAGACCTGATAGTGCGTCCGCTCGGGGACCTGCCTGCCGGCTACAATGACCTCTGGCGCAGGGAGTCCGTCCTGCTGGAGTTCGTCTGGACAGCCATGTCCCGGAAGGGGCCGCTGTTCCCGGACTGGTACTCGCTTTTCTACAGTGATTGCGGAACGACGCAGTTCAGTCGTCTCTTCTCGCCCGAAGGGCTTCCGGCAACGAGGGGCGAAGTGGTCCTCCATGAGGATGGCAATACCGCTCTCGACGGCGCCGTTGTCCTGTCCGACTTTTTCCCTAATGAAGCGATCTCCACGGATTTCGGTGGGGTCGCGCGGGTTTCGTACTCGAATGGAACTGAAAGATGAATTTGGACGCACCGATCCCCTTCTTCGATCTAACCGAACAGCACGAGACACTTCGCGCGGACCTCGATCGAGCAATGAAGGGCGTTCTTGACGCGAACTCGTTCATCATGGGACCCGAAGTCGAAGAGTTCGAGAGAGAGGTCGCTGACTGGCTTGGGGTCAAGCACGCGGTTTCGGTTGCGAGTGGGACGGATGCACTTTTGATCACCTTGAAGGCCCTGGGTGCTAAGCCGGGCTCCGAGGTTATCGTGCCCGCCTTTACTTTTTTTGCGTCAGCCGGCGCTGTGTCTAACGCAGGACTGACTCCGGTCTTTTGTGATGTGGATCCGCTGTCGTTCAACATGACGGCTGAATCAGTTGAGCCATTGGTTACCGGCAAGACGGTAGCGATCATGGCTGTCCACCTTTTTGGACAAACGGCGGAGATGGATTCAATCGTCGACCTGGCGTCACGGAGGCACCTCTTCCTCTTGGAAGACTGCGCTCAGTGAGTCAATCCCAAAGCTAGTTGAAACTGGAGCGACCTCCGATCTCAGGCGGCGGAGTGTGCACGATTCTCGGGCAGTGTGATCCCGAGTTCCTTCTGAATGGCGGCCCGCAGCATGGGGAGGTGGCGGTAGCCGACCAG
>JBDNHE010000036.1:0-3279 GCA_041688945.1 Gemmatimonadota bacterium
CCGGCCAACGCGACCTTCCCGTCGTGGAAGCTGACCGATATCGGCGCCCAGTTCCCGGCCTGGTCCAGCGATGGTCGCACGATTCACTGGTCGATCGGAAACGCGCACGCCATCTACTCGCTCGACGCGATGGAGGCTTTCGCCGACAGCGTGGAAGCAGTTGAGGCGGCGGAGGACGCGGCCGAGGCTGCGGCCGACGACGCGGCGGGAGCGGACGACGCGGCGGCCGACGAGGACGAAGATGCGGACGACGCCGACGACGAAGACGAGTCCGAGGATGACGACGACGGCTACCGTGCCATCGAATTCCGCATCGAGATCCCCTTCGATCGCGACACCCATCAACAGGTCGCTGTACTGCGAAACGCTCGACTGATCACCATGAATGGCACGGAAGTGATCGAGCGCGGTGACGTAGTGATCCGGGGCACACGCATTGAGGCCGTCGGCGCATCTGGCACGGTGAATGTCCCGGCCGGGGCGCAGGAATTCGACATGACCGGCAAGACGATCGTGCCGGGCTACGTCGACACCCATGCCCACCTGCGAGCGGCCTATGGATTCCATCGCCCGCAGCCCTGGTCGTATGCCGCCAATCTCGCTTTCGGCGTGACCACAGCCAGAGACCCCCAGACGGGCACCACGGACGTCCTGACCTACGAAGACATGGTCCGCGCCGGTCGCATGCTGGGCCCGCGAGTTTACTCGACCGGGCCGGGCGTTTTCTCGAGTGAGAACGTGGAAAGTCTGGAGCACGCCATCGACGTCATGCGGCGCTATTCCGAGTACTACGACACCAAGACCATCAAGATGTACGGGGCGGGCAACCGCGAGCAGCGTCAGTGGATCATCGATGCCGCCCGGCAGCTGAAGCTGATGCCCACCACCGAAGGCTCACTCGACCTGATGCTCAACCTGACCATGGCGCAGGACGGCTATTCCGGCACCGAGCACAACCTGCCCGGCGTGCCCCTGTACGAAGACGTCGTGCAGTTGCTGGCGCAGTCGTTGATGGCCACGACGCCGACGCTTCTGGTGACCTACGGCGGGCCCTGGGCCGAGAACTACTTCTACGCCACCGAGGATGTCTTGGGAGACGAGAAGATGGTCCGGTTCACGCCGTTCGAAGATCTGCAGCAGCGCGCGCTTCGTCGCCCGGGCCCGACCGGCGCCGGAAACAACGGGTGGTTCCGTCAGGACCAGTATCCCTTCCCGCTGATTTCGGACTTTGTCGATCGCGTCGTCGAGGCTGGTGGGCGCGCCGGTGTTGGAAGTCACGGGCAGTTGCAGGGTCTGGGCTACCACTGGGAGCTCTGGGCCGTCGGTTCGGGTGAGGACATGACGCCGCACGAAGCCCTTCGAATCGCGACAATCGTTGGGGCTGAAGCGCTCGGCTTGGATCAGGATCTGGGGTCGATCGAAGTCGGCAAGCTCGCCGACCTGGTCGTCCTGGATTCGAATCCGCTCCAGAACCTCCGGAACTCCAAGGACATCGACCGCGTGATCATCAACGGCCGGATCCGCAACGGGGACACGCTGGACGAGATCTGGCCGCGTCAGCAGTCCGTGGGACCGTTCTACTGGCAGAAGGAAGTGGCGTTCCCGACACCGGCTGCGGGGATCGGGCGCTGACTGTAAATTCGAATCTTGAGCTGCGGCTGAGTCGTGGCCTATGGACGCATTGTGGAGACCGGCATGAAGGGTGACCAGGAACTGATCGACAAATGGAAGGACGCGCAGGCGCCCCTGCTGCCCCTGTTGCACGAATTCCATGAGCGCGACGGCTACCTCTCCGAGGACGCGATGAATGCCGTGGCCAAGGGGCTGCGCATTCCAATCGCAGACCTGTACGGCACGGTCACCTTCTATCACCACTTCGCCCGCAATGTGGGTGGCTTTCAGGCGCCCCGCGTGTGCACGGGTCCGGTCTGCTGCATGAATGGCGCGGAAGCCATGCTGGAGCAGATCGAGGGCGCCACGTCGATGCCCTGCAGTGGACGATGCGACGAGCCGATCCCAGTCCTTCGGGGCAACTCAACGTTTGTCGGGCTCTCCGCTGATGCCCTGGAGTCCCGCGAGACCCCTGTTCCCCCTGCTGCGGCGGACGGCATCACCGAGTGCGTCTTCGCGCACATCCGCGACCCCAAGCGGAAGACGTTGGCCGGCTATCAGGCCACCGGTGGCTACCAGGCGCTGAAGAAGGCGCTTGAGATGACGCCCGAAGACGTGATCGGGATGGTCGACGAGAGCGGGCTGGCAGGCCGGGGCGGGGCAGGCTTCCCGACGGGGCGCAAGTGGCGGGCAGTCCTCGAGGCCGAGGACGAATCGGCCGGAATGCATCATGGGCCACTCGGAAAGACGGTGGTCTGCAACGCGGATGAAGGCGAGCCGGGGTGCTTCAAGGACCGCGCGCTCATGGATCACGATCCGCATTCGCTGCTCGAGGGCATGGCGATCGCCTGTGTGGGAACCGGAGCCGAGCGCGCCTTCCTCTACCTGCGCTACGAGTATCCCGAAACCGCCGACCTCTTCGAGACCGCGATCGCCGATGCTGAGGCCGCCGGAATCCTGGGTGAGAATGCCATGGGTTCAGGTCGCACGATCCGGATCTACCTGAGGCGCGGGGCAGGGGCGTACATCTGCGGGGAGGAGACGTCGCTGCTGAACTCGCTGGAGGGGAAGCATCCCTTCCCCCGAAATCGTCCGCCTTTTCCGGTCACGCACGGATTCGA
The DNA here is from genome assembly GCA_041688945.1 of Gemmatimonadota bacterium. GTDB lineage: Bacteria > Gemmatimonadota > Gemmatimonadetes > Longimicrobiales > Gaopeijiaceae > Gaopeijia. The sequence continues at coordinate 2,733 of JBDNHE010000036.1, forward strand.
GGGCACGCCGACGGCGGTGAACAACGTCGAGACGCTCTGTTCCATTCCGCCAATCATTGCCAATGGCGACGAGTGGTATCGGGGCCTCGGGTTGGGCGACCATGCGGGCACCAAGGTGATTTCGCTTTCAGGCGACGTGGTGCGGCCCGGGAACTACGAAGTGCCGCTTGGACTCCCGCTGTCCACCCTGCTCAATGAATGGGCCGGCGGTAGCCGAGATGGGAAGGCCATCAAGGCCGTTTCGATGGCCGGATTGTCGGGCGGGTTCCTGGCCGGCGACGACATGGACGTCACTCTGGATGAGCCATCCATCCGCTCCAAGGGATCCTTTCTGGGCGCCGGCGGAATCATGGTGTTCGACGAGACCCGCGACATGGTCGAGATCTCGCGGATGGCCATGGAGTTCTTCGCCCACGAGTCGTGCGGAAAGTGCTTCCCCTGCCGCATCGGTACGCGGCGGCTGACCGAACGCCTGGAAGGTGTGGCCGGCCCCACCGACCTCACCGCCTGGCTGGACGAGGTCGCCGACCTGAACGAGACCATGAAG
>JBDNHE010000037.1:0-188968 GCA_041688945.1 Gemmatimonadota bacterium
CGAACTGAGTTCGGCGAGGCCTTCCCGCTCCTCTCCGGTCAGCGTCACGACGTACCTCTTCATCGCCAATCCTCCCGTTTGGATGATGACGACAAGATACGCTATAAACTACGACACTACAAACGTGACATGACACTAGTACCGGATCGAGACTCCGAAGTTGTACGTGCGCGGCAGCCCGAGGAAGATCTCGGCGTCATCCGCGTCATGGTCGCCATCGAACCCGTTGAAGCGCGAGTTATCGACCGCGTCCTGCACATACATCTTGTCGAACAGGTTGTAGATGTTCATGAAGAGGCGAACGTCGCCACCCTGACCACCCGGAAGGAACTCCGTGATGTTGTAAGCGGCATGCAGGTCGAACACCGTGTACCCCGGAGCCTGCCAAGACTGCACCCGGTCGCTCGCATCCGTCCGTGAGAACGGGTCGTACTCGGAGTAATGGCTCGAGAAATTCTTACCAACAGCCTGCACGAACAGGCCTTCAACCGGGAAGAGCGAGCCCGCGAACGAGAACTGCGTCTGCGGTGCGTCGCCGACCTTGAGGCCGTCAAGGTAGAAGTTGAAGGTTTGAACGTCCGGCGAGCTCTGATCCGGACGGTACGTTCCCTTTACATCGTTGGTGTAGGCCCAGTTACCGATCGAGCCGGCAAAGTCAAAGCGCAGCAGGCTGCTCGGCTGCCAGCCACCCTGGAACTCCACGCCGCTGTGTCGTGCGTCAAGACCAAGCAGGTTGACGAGTCCGTCGCCGCCATTGCCGTCGATGTTCCGGACGAACTGATTACGCGTCCGGTCCTTCCATGTGGTGTGGTACAGGCTGACGTCGAAGGAGATACCGCGATCAAGACCGCGGAACTTCGCGCCCGCTTCGATCGAGACGAATTTTTCGTTCTTCGGATCGGGGTTCACAATCCCGGCGCCGTCGTCGATGACACCGTCGAAGATCGGAACCTTCGAGACGTAGCCGGCGTTACCATAGAGCGACCACTCGGCACTCACGTTGCGGACCGCACCACCCTTGATCTGGTAACCCGTAAGGTTGCCCGACTCGAGCTTGAGGGTCTGCGACGTGTTGGCAGGATCACGCTTCCAGAAGTCCTCGAAGTTGTACGAGATCTGCGAGACACCGACCATTCCGTAGAGCGATCCAGCCTGAGAAGCCTTCTCGACCTGAAAGAACCCACCGAGCCAATCGACCGTGTTGGTGTTGTTGTAATCGATCTTGTCGCCCTGAGTCACGAACCGATCGCCAGCACTCCAGAATGCGGAGGGCGAACAGTCGTTGTCACTTTCAAGGCTCGCATCACCACACTCGAAGCTGGTGCCGCCCAGAAGGTCGCGAACGTCGCGGTAGTGGCTGATCTCCGCAGTCCGCCAGTCCAGGCCGACCTCGGAGGTCACACCGTTCTGGAAGTCCTTGCGGAGCTTGGTAATACCGCCCCAGGTGTCCTGGTTGTTGACCGAGGACCGGATGATCGCGTTGGACACCAAGTTCGGTTGCTGCAGGTTCTGCGCAATCGTGGCATCCCAATCGAGAATCCGCTGCGTGAACGAGTAGTCGTACTTCTCGCGGCCCATCGTACCGGAACCACCACCACGTCCACCGGAGTAGTACCCGACCGTGCTGAGGGTCAGGCCGTTCCCGAGGTACGAATACCAGTTCAAGTTGACCTGCGGCTTGTGGAAGTAGTTCTCACGCTCCCACAGGGCGTCCGTCTGCTGACGGTCGAAGAGTCCGGTCTCGGGGCCGCTCGAGGCATACTGCTGCCCCGAGTAGCTCGTGCTGAACCGGTTCCAGTTGGGGTTCCAGTTCGTGCCGGCCTCCGGGAACTTGGCCAACGCGAGGGGATTGTATCCATCGAGGCTCGACGCGAAGTCATGCGAATACGTCGCCGCATTGAGCTTGTAGAGCCGCTGACCGTGCGTCTGCGGAGCACCAACCGCGTAGAACTCCAGGCGGTTGTTGGCGTTCGCCTGGAAGGACGAGGCCAGGTAGTACGACCAGGAATCGGTGTAGGTACCGTCGATTACGCCGTCACCCGTCTTGCGGACACCGGACACCGTGGCGGCGAAACGACCGATCTCGCCGGTGTTGGCGGTCACGGTGGTCTTCAGGAATCCACCACCGCCGAACTCCTGCTTTCCGCTGAACCCGGAACGCTGCGCCGACGGATCGGTGATTACGTTGAGCGTACCTCCGATCGACGGAGTAGCCAGGTTGACGGCCGAAAGGCCACGCTGAAGCTGAATCGAGATCGCAGCATCACCGAGCCCGTCCCAGTTGGACCAGTAGACCCAACCGTTCTCCATGTCGTTGACCGGCACGCCGTTGATCATCACGGCGGTGTTCCGCTGTGAGAACCCACGGACGTTCAGGCGGGCGTCGCCGGCTCCACCACCCTGCTGGGTGGCGTAGACCGAAGGCGTCACGTTCAGGATCAGAGGCAGATCACGCGAGCCCAGCTGGTTCTGGATCTGGACCTTCTTCACGTCGGTGAAGGCGATCGGCGTGCGCCGATCTTCGGCCCGACTGGCGAAGACTTCCACGCCACCGAGTGAAACCGCCTCGGAGACCATGTCGAAGTCCAGCGTTACGGTCTGACCCGTGCTGACGGCGACTTCTTCACGAACCTGCGTCGTGTAGCCGATCACCTGAGACTGGACCAGATAGGTCCCGGCCTGTAGGCCCGTAACCGAGTAGCGGCCCTGCGCGTTCGAGAGGGCACCAAACTGGGCTCCCGACGACGAATTGACCACGATGACCTGTACGCTGTTGAGCGGAGAGCCATCTCCGGTCACGCGACCCGAGAGGGTTCCGGTGGACTGCGCCGAGATCGGAGCAACGGCACCGACCATGGCGACGGCCACCACAGCAAGCAGACGCACCAAGCGAGTCATTCAGTCTTTCCTCCTGTAGGGGAAATGAAATCATTGAAACTGCACTCCAGACGCCCGCGGACCACGGCTGAAACGTCTGGCGGAAAGCCGCAGGGCCTCGGATGAGGCGTTCGTCCGCGCTCGTTAGACAGGTGAGCATGGACTTCCGGGATTGAGTTCGCCGTCTCGCGACCCGCGATTCGACAGTAAGAATCTGCCCCATCCGCGTTACAAAGTTAAGCAAATCGTGTAACGAGCGAGTACCGCGTCGCGTGAAATAAGGGCTTTTCGCGGGTGACAATTCCGTCGCGCTGGCGGCGTCACATGTTTCCCTCCGGACCCAACGGAAAACCCCCCGCCCGGCAGAGCCGGACGGGGGGCAGAACCTCCAAAGAGGCTTCCCGCTAGGGTGTTTCGTCTTAGCTGATGACGAAGTTACCCGTCTCGATGTCACCGGTGTCGACCAGGCGGAACAACATGTTGCCCGGAGTCGAACCCGTGAAGCCGGCCGTAACCGGGCTCGGCGTCACACGGTAGACACCCTCTTCAAGACCAATGGGGCTGCTTGTGAACAGACCGGCGGCGTTCGTGGTGATGTTCCGAGTCGAACCCGGAACCACCAAGGTGCAATTACCCGCAGCCGACGGCGGCGAGGTCGAACCAGTCGAGGTGAGGCAGCGACTGATCGTAAGAGTCATGCCCGCAACTGGAGTTCCACCGGCCGTAGCGGCCGTACCCGTGAGGGTGGTGTTCGAGAACAGGAACGTGAAGTTCGTAGCACCGTCAAAGTTCGTGGTGCTCGCATCGTAGTTCCAGTTCGGCAGCGGGTTAGGCGAAACCGTACCGGCCGTCTTGGCCAGAGCGGTCGTTGCTACTGCCTTGATGCGGCTGGCCGCACCCGTTGCCGGGATGAGACTCGAAAGCACGCGAGCCGTACCCACCAGACCCGCAGGGGCCTGAATGAGATACTTACCGGCCGGGATGGTACCGAAGGCAAAGCCACCGGTAGCCGTCGTCGTCGCCGTAGCGACCGCAGTGGCTTCGTTGGTGTCGATGACACCGTCGTTATCAAGGTCCTCGAAGATCGACATCAGGGCGCCAGCAAGCGCCTCGTTCGGATCAATGACGTTTCCATCAAGGTCGCGGTCGTTAGCGACTGCACCCGAGACGGTGGTCTGCATGTAGCGCGGCGTGAAGCCGACAACCTGTGCAGCCATGTTGCCGTTGAGCTCGCGGTTTCCAGAATTAATCTCCGCCGCCACGACGTTGTTTTTGCGATGGTTCCAGAGAACGCCGGAAGCGTTGCTCAGGTCCGCAACCGAAACCGTGTAAGCACCTTCACGAATCGCGGTGAAGGCATAGGTCCCGTTCGCAAGAACAGTATCAAGCTTCGTGGTGAAGCCCGGCTGGATGTTGCCAGCAGCCGGCGTAAGCGTAACGAGCACGCCAGCAGCGAAGGCTCCGCTGCCATCCTCGGCCACGGCCGTACCACTGATCGTGCCGTTGTTGTACTTGTAGGCGAACGTCGAGTTGCCCTTGGCACCCTTGAGGGGGGCCAGGGTGAACGTCGTGTCCGATCCGTCCATCGTGAACGAAACCAGCGTGTCGTTGAGGACCACATTGGTGTTCGGAACCATCGAACGGGCGCGGACCTGGTAGGTCTTGCCCGTCGCGACGCTGATGAGCGGCTGAACCTTACCAGTCGTGGTAAGCGGTGCCGGCGGGTTCCAGCGAAGCGTGTCACCCTCGAAGACGTCGACGTCGATGTTGTCGGCGTTCTCGTAGTCGTCACCAGCGGTGTTCATCGCCACGTCGTCCTTCTCGTGGTGAACCGACAGGTGAACCGTCGCGTCAAGGAAGGTCACGACCTCGGAACCGACGTCGACCGTATCGGTCGTCAGACGGACACCGTTGTGAACAACTCGGAGCCACTGGTTGACGTTCGTACCCTGACGAGGCGAAGCCTCCTGGACGAACTGGTGACCGTTAGCCGGCTGAACGCCAGGCGTGCGGTCGAGGCGCATGAAGTACGTCACCGGGAGCGTACCGATCGCAACTGCATCGGTGAACGCAACCCAGCCAGCGCTGGCCGTAGCCGAGCTGGTCTGCTTGGTCGTCTGAGAGACCGTCGCGGTGTCGTTGAGCCAGATGGTAGCGTTCCAGCCCTTCAGGCCAGCACCCGTAACGGTGGTCTTGGCGTCCATCTTCATGGTGACCCGGGTGTTGAGCACGTCAAAGACGTCGGGAGCCGCGAAGTTGAGCGAGGTGGCCGCATAGTTGATCTCAATCGGGTTCTCGCCGTTGAGAGCGTAATCGGCCGACGGGAGCGTCGCAGCAATAGCGAAGACGACGCGGTCCGTACCACCCTGCGGGCTGGTGTCAGCCGTACGCAGGAAGGAGAAGGTCACGGCACCCGAAGCGTTGGTCGTTCCGGTACCGATACGGCCGACAGTTGCACCACCACCGTTGATGACGGCACGGGCAATCGCCTCAGTCGGGTACAGGTTAAGCACGGCGCCCGGGACCGGCGCAACACGCGAGCCCGGGTTGAACGCAGCCGAAAGACCGGAAGCGTTCTCGTCCTTACCGAACATGGCCCAAACCGTCACCATCTGAGTGGTGATGCGGAACGGGAAGTTCACCGTGGAACCGGTGCCGGCAGAAGTGATCACAACGGCGATCGCGGTGGTGTCACCCGCGAAGGTCAGACCGGCCGGAACCTGCGGGTCGGTCGAAGCGATCTTCACGACGTAGTTGCCAGGCGTGAGACCACCGAAGGAGTACGAACCATCCGCTGCAGTCTGGACGGTGCGCGTGTTGCCGATGTTCGGGCCTTCAAGCGTAATCGCGATGTTCGCGGCAGCAACGCTCGGCTCAAGAGCCGCACCGTCGTAGTTCTTGTTCTGGTCGTTCTCGTCGATGTAGAGAATACCCGAGATGCCCGCGGTAGCGCGAAGCGACCCAGTGAACGACACAACCTTGGTCTGACCGGCGCCGAGAGCGAACGTCTGCGCGGTGGTTCCGAAGTCGTACTGCGAGCTGTTGAAGCCGCTGATCGTCACAGTGTACGAACCAGCGCGAAGGCCGCCGCAGTTGAACTGACCACTGGCGTCAGACGTGGTGGAGCAGGAGGAAACACCCGCCACCGAGACGTTAACACCAGCAATTGCGGTGGTTCCGACAGTGATCGAGCCGAAGATCGACGCGGTCTTGATGAAGGAACCGGAGAAATCGGCCGTCACAACCTGGCCGGCCTGCTGAAGGACGACGGCAGCGGACGTCGACCCGAAGGTCGCGTCGGCGGCAAAGCCGGTGATGGTGATCGTGTAGGCGCCCGCAGTCACGTCCGAGAACGTGTAGCGGCCGCTGGCATCAGTGGAAGCCGAGGTGCCGTTGTTGAGCGCAACCGTGACGCCATTGGCGCCGCTACCATCAACCGTGACCGTACCCGTAATGGATCCGGTAACCAGTGCTGGCGGGGTTGCGATCGGATCGCCCTCGTCACAGGCAGCAAACGCAACTAGCGCTGCCATGGCCAAATATTTGAGTCGCTTCATGAGTATCGCTTTCCGATTGGGGTAAGTTTGTCCGCGGCCCGAAAGCGTGTTGGGCAGACGGACCCATCCGCGAGTCTGTCGTGCAAGATGGATGCCAACCCAATCGGCGAGCTCGGACGGACGGAAAATGGCTCAGGTAAGCGTTTTTCTCCATCTCCGCCGGGGGGCTCGGAAACCCGGAAGCCTCAGATTTCTGACGAACGACCCACTCAGTCGAAAGTCAGTCATTCCGGGCCAGGAAACCCTCGGCTTCCTCAACAAAGGCACGGGTTCCCATGTAAATCGGGATCCGCTGATGGAGTCCGGTTGGCTCGAGTTCCAGAAGGCGAGTACGTCCATCGCTGGCCCTTCCGCCGGCCTGCTCGACAATCATCGCCATCGGGGAGCCTTCATAGAGCAGCCGGAGCTTGCCGTCCGGGTTCCTGGAATCCCCGGGATACATGAAGATTCCGCCCCTTAGCAGCGTCCGGTGGATATCGGCCACGAGCGAGCCGATATAGCGCCCGCCATAGCCTCCCGGGCCACCATCGGTGCCTTTCAGGTGGTCAACATAGGCCTTCTGGCCTTCTGACCAGGTCAAATAGTTGCCCTCATTCACCGAATAGACCTGAGCGGACGGGTCTGGGATGCGCATGTCCGGATGGCTGAGCACGAACTCCCCGATCCCGGGATCCAGCGTAAATCCGTGCACCCCCGCTCCGCTGGTGTAGACCAGCATCGTCGACGAGCCGTAGATCACGTATCCCGCCGCTACCTGGCGGTTTCCGGGCTGCAGACAGTCTTCCAGGGCGCCACGCGAACCTTTCGAGACCTTTCGGTGGATCGAAAAGATCGTCCCAATGGACACATTCACATCGATATTCGACGAACCGTCCAGTGGATCGTAGAGCAGGCAGTACTCACCCGTCGGGAAACGATCCGGAATCGGGATCATCTCCTCGTGCTCCTCGGATCCGAGGCAACAGAGGTTCCCGGTGTGATCCAGCGCCTTGACAATGACCTGGTCGGCGTAGACGTCGAGCTTCTGCACGTCCTCACCGTGAACGTTGGTCTCGTCCGCGCCGCCAAGGATGTCGACGATGCCCGCCTTGTTGACCTCACGCGAGATCAGCTTGGCGGCAAAGGCGATATCCATCAGGATGCCGGTAAAGGCGCCGGTGGCCTCGGGGTGGAGACGTTGCTGCTCGACAATGTGGCGCGAAAGGGTGACTACGCTGTATTCCGACATCTCGGCAATTCACTCCGAGGAGGCTGATGCCGACGCCAAGGAGGGGAACGCCGGCCGACGGCGGAGGATAGACCCGGACTACAGAAGGGTCAATCGCCCGCCAGAGCTCGAACCACACTCACGAGGCGGCCGGATCGCACTGTAAGCGTTACCTGTCCATCGCGGTCGGTCCGAAGTACCTGGGCACCGGAGTATCGCAGGCGAGAGATCACCCGCTGATCAGGGTGCCCGAAGCGGTTCCAGCGCCCTACCTGCACCACCGCAGTCTCCGGTCTTACACGATCCAGAAATGATGCACCAGTCGAGGTCCGACTGCCATGGTGAGCAACCTTGAGCAGGTCGATATCGACCAGCTGGCTCTTCAGTTCCTCCTCGACCTCGACGGAGATGTCGCCCGTGAAGAGCGCCCGGTAGCCTTCGATCTCGGCTAGGAGGACGAGCGATCGGTCATTCACGGAGTGACCCATCTGGGTCGCCCCGGGCGAGAGTACACTGAACTTGACCTCGTCCACCGTGAACGCATCCCCTGCCTTGCCGCCCCGCCAGTCGATGCCCCTCTGGCCAGCGATCGCGGTGATTTCCCGGTAGGCGCCGCCTCTGACGCTGAGGGGATCCAGGACGGCGACAACCGGAATCGCCTGCATCAATTCGGCTGCACCGCCTATGTGGTCGATGTCGGGATGGCTCAGGACCAGCAGGTCGATTCGAGCGACGCCCAGCTTCAGGAGATTCTGGACCAGCCGTGTCCCGGGAGGGGGGCCGGTATCGATCACGATCCAGCCGCCACCCCGGGTGTGGATCGCGACTGCGTCTCCCTGGCCGATGTCCAGAAAGTGCAGCTCGGTGGCCCCCCGCCTCCAGGCCGACGCCATGGGCGACGCGATCAGCGCCGCACTGACGACCACAATCGGCACCAACCCTCGGCGACGAAGGGCCGGCCTCCCGCGCGAGAGCCAGCGAGTGGCGACCCCAAACAGAAACGCGGACACGACGGTCTGAGGCGTCAGGTGGAGCACGGGACCGGGACCCGCAGCCCCTCCGATCAATGATCGGAGGAGGAACAGCGCGGCTTCTACGCCGCCGGCCAGCACGACCGTGCCTGGAAGGTGGATTGCATCGGCGACGAGTGTCAGCAGGGCGCCCGGGAGAGCCAGGGCAACCAGAGGCGTGGCCAGCAACGTCACAGGAAGCCCCATCAGGGCAACCTGCTGGAACGACCAGGCCGCCAGCGGGATTGTCGCCCACTGGGCGGCTGCCGACGCGGCCAGTGCCTGGCAGATCACCTTCACAAGGGATGGAACGGCCACGATTCCGAAACGCTCGAGCACTTTGCGGGCCGTGCGAGTCAGTCCGTCGCTCCAGGGTCTCGCCCAGAGAATCAATCCGAGGCTCCCCAAGAACGACAGTTGGGTCCCGACCCTGAGCACCTCGGTGGGCCGGAATAGCCCGACCAGGAGGAGGGCTGACCCCCACGCCCCCAGTGCTCGCACCGGGCGATCAAGGAGGCGGCCGGCTGCAAGGAGAGCGAAAATGGTCGCCGCCCGGACTGCAGATCCCGGGAATCCGAGGAGCGCAGCATAGAGCCAGGTGACGAGAGCCGCCCCAGCGATCGCGCGGCGGCGGGAGAACCTCATGAGCCTGAGGATCAGAACGATCCAGCCGGCGATCACCCCTACGTGAAACCCTGAGATGGCCAGCAGGTGAGACGTGCCTGTCTTTCGAAAGCCGTCGCTGACCTCGCGGTCCACACCGTCCCGTTCGGCCAGAAGGAGGGCCGCGACCAGGCCGCCCTCGTTCGGAAAACGTTCGTGGACGCGGGCCTCCAGGGCAGCGCGTGCCGTGGAGCTCCATGAGGATTCGGCCACCTGCTCGGACGGATAGAGCGAATCCGGATCATTTCTGGAGTCAGCAAACCCGAGCAGTACCCCGCCCGCAATTACGGGAAAGAGAAGATGGAGCCGGAACCCTCGGGTGGATCCGGCGAGGGCGGTGCGAAGGAAGGGCGGGATGAGACACCCGCAGATCGCGAAGAAGAGGACTCGGTGTAGAGAAGCGGCCGAGTGTCCCAGGCCTATGCCAGCACAGAGTGCAAGCGCAACGGCCGTGACCGGTGGGAGCCGCCTCAGGGCAGCTCCGAATCAGGTCGGGGGATCAGCCTCCACTACCTCCTGGTCCTTCGAAATTTTCGCCTTTGCTTCAGCCTCTTCGCCGAACAGACTCGTCTGCGTCTGATCCACGAAAATCCTGGAGCGCTCCTCTTCACCTTCTTGGGCCAGACGTTCGCGCAGGATCCGCCGGACCCTGAGATCGGAACTGATGCCTGCAATGAGCATGACCACCATCCCGAGAATCAGGCCGCCGAAGGCAATCACCGTCAGCGGGACTTGGTAGAGCGTGACAAACCCGAGGCGGAGTGTCACACGTTGTCCGCCGTTCAGGGCCGCAAAGCCCATCGAGGTAATCAGGACCAGCAGTACGCCGACAGCGCCGGCCAGTCGGTTCATGCCACCCCCGTCGCCACAGGTGAAGCGACAATCTCTCCGACGAAGGTAGCGCCGGTGGTCCGTGTGAGTTCCGCCCACTGATAGCTGCCAACCAACTCCGGGCCACCGGGCACCACAACGGCCTTGGCACCACGAGTTCGCCCCAGCATAAAGCCATCATCGCGCCCGGGCTTCTCAATCAGCAGTTCGACAACCCGCCCAACCTCACTCTGATTGATCTCCGACTGGATGGAGCGGGATACCTCGATTAACCGCTGAAGTCGCTCCTGCCCGATCTCGTCGGGGACAAACCACTCGCGTGGCATGCGGGTCGCCGGCGTACCCTCGCGCTCGGAATACTTGTAGGTGAACGCGTCGTCGAACCGTACGGTGCGCATCAGGTCCAGGGTATCCTCGAACTGGGCCTCGGTCTCGCCCGGGAACGCAACGATGACATCGGTGCTGATCGCGATCCCCGGAATCGCCGCCCGGACCATGTCGATCTTCTCCAGGAAGGTCTCGACGGTGTAGCGGCGTACCATCCGCTTGAGCGTCTCGTTGTTCCCCGCCTGCACCGGCAGGTGGAGTTGCTCGACGACGGCCGGTTCGGTGGCCATGACCTCGACCAGCTTCTCGTTGAAGTCGATCGGGTGCGGCGAGGTGTATCGTACGCGGCGAATCCCAGGGACCCGGGCAACCGCCTTCAACAGATCGGGGAAGTCCCAATCGTCATATCGATAGGAATTCACCGTCTGTCCCAGCAGCGTAACCTCGGTCACGCCGGAGCCGGCGATGCTCGCGATCTCGCTCAGTACTTCCGTGGGCCGGCGATTCTTTTCGTCACCACGGACATAGGGCACGATGCAGTACGTGCATCGATGGTCGCAGCCCCGCTGGATGGGTACCCAGGCGGCAACATCGCTGGACCTCCGCTGCTCGAGCCCCTCGTAGTTCTCGCCCATGTCCAGGTCGAGGACCGTGAGCTGCGGCCCTCGCTTCTTTCCACGGGTGGAAGGTCGGGTCGGAGCGTCGCCGCGTGCCAGCGCTTCCAGCGTGCCCGGGAGGGTGCGATACCCGTCGGGCCCCATCACCAGATCCACGTAGGGCGCCCGCTCCAGAAGCGTCTCGCCCATCCTCTGAGCCATGCACCCGGTCACCCCGATCAGAATCCCGGGGCGCTCGTCTTTGAGGCTCTTGAGCTGTCCCACTCGTCCCAGCACGCGCTGCTCTGCATGCTCTCGAATGGCACAGGTGTTCACCAGGATCACGTCAGCGTCTTCCGGAGCGCGAACGATATCGTAGCCCGCACCCTCAAGGATGCCTTCCATCAGTTCGCCATCACTGATGTTCATCTGGCAGCCGAAAGTCTCGACGTAGGCGCGCTTCCGAAGGGTCATGAACCTGGCGATTGGATGTGGGGATCTGGATTGAGGTCAATATAGAGACCTCGGTCTTTCATCCGAAGGATTCCACTGTGCAAGGCTCGTCTATCCCTCACAAGGCCCCCGGGCGCAGAAGCCCGCAGGTAGTCCTCGGTGAGTGCCATGCCGCCCGCCTCCAGAACCACCGTGACTTGGTCTCCGACTCGCGTCGCCCGATATGCTTCGCCCTTCCCCTGGACGAGCTCTCGCAGATCCCGGCTTCTTTCGCCAGCCACTCGTTGGGGCACGGGCATTTCACGCTGCAGCTCCGAGGCGACCGTGCCATCCCGGGGAGAGAACGGAAAGACGTGCAGGTAGGTGAAGGGCAGTTCCTCAATCAACGACCGGGTCGCCCCATGGTCTTCCTCGGTCTCACCCGGAAAGCCGGTGATCACGTCAGCACCCAGCCCCAGCGCCGGAAGGCGCTCGGCAATTTCCAGGGTTCGCCGGCGGTACTGTTCGCGTGTGTGCCAGCGACGCATGCGACGCAGAACCGGGTCGGCTCCGCTCTGAAGAGGCATATGCAGGTGAGGTACGAGACGCCCGCCAGATCCCGCCATGGTCTCGAGCAGCGCATCATCAATTTCGGTGGCCTCGACGCTGCCAAGCCGAAAGCGTACATCCGGGATTTCGTCGAGAAGGCGCACCATCAGTCCACCGAGGGAAGACCCGGTCGGCAGGTCATGCCCATAGTGGCCAATGTGAATGCCCGTGATGACGAGTTCCGGATGGACGCCGGCAAGGAGTCGGGCCTCGGCGATGACTTCATCGGGTTCGCGCGACCGCGAAACGCCGCGGGCCAGGCGCGTGGCACAGAACGCGCATTTCCGATCGAGCGTTCGACGGAGGCCGATCTGGACGAGAGAATCCCGCTGCGCGGCCTGAGCGACCTCAACCGGGTCGTGGCCCTTTACGACACCAGTGACTCCATCCATCGCGGCGTACTCTTCCGCACGCAGCGCGGCGGAGCAGCCCGCGACTACCACCCGGAGGTCTGGATTCTCGCGGCGGACGCGGCGGATAAAGCGACGGGCTTCCGCATCCGCCTGATTGGTGACGGTGCAGGTGTTGACCACGCAGACTTCGGCCTCGGTCCAGCTTTCAGACGCGTGTCCACCTCTGGCTTCCAATTCCTGACGCATCCGTTCGGTATCGTACTGGTTCGCCTTGCAGCCGAAGGTCTGAAAGTAGATGCGCTGCACGACTCAGCCGATCAGAATCCGGACATGCGAAGGGAGACGGCGAAGCGCCAGTACTCCTCGGAGATCGACCCGATGTCGCGCTTGCCTCGTTCCAGAGAAAAGTCGGCGCCGGCAAAGACGAGCGCTCCACTTGTCAGCAGATCCATTCCGAGTCCAGCCGCGAAGTAGCTGTCCGATGGGGACTCAACGCCTGTGGGCGCAAACGGCAGCCCCGAACTGTGGTAGCCCAGACGCAGGTCGGACTGCTTTCCGAGAACGCGTACGCCAGAGAGTTCGAGTCCTCCACCAAACGCGGTAACGGAATGGCCATCGACTCCACTGTAGCCCTGCCCCACGTCAGACCAGTCCGCTCGGGTCAGGCCCAGATTAAACGAGAGCCGCTCGGAGAGGAGCGCAGATCCACCGACCCGCAGTTCGGTCGGCATCGAAAACGAGTTTGGGCCGCCGTCCGTATCTTCCGTTGGCTTGGCGTCCAGGGTTCCCCCGAAGTTGACTGATCCAGCCACACGAACGACCCCGCCCAAGTCGGCACTCGCGCCGAGCGATGAGACCAGCCCGCTGTAGCGCCACCGCCCCCCAACCGTGAAGTCAGGCACTGAGGTCTCGACCAGTAGCGAGTCGAAACTCCGGGTGAAGGATTGCGATAGGTCACCCGTGTAGGTCCCCACGGTCCCGCCAACGGAGAGGGTAGGATTGATGCGCCGGGCGTAGCCGAAACGGAGCGCGGAGATCCCACCTACGGAAAAGAAATCGTCGGTCACCTTCGCCTGACTTCCAGTGCCTTCCAGGGAAATGGTCGATGAGCTCACGACGCTGAACCCCTGGTCGAGCACACTGCCAAAGGCGAGCGAAAACACGCCCATGTTCGGGATCGGATAGGTGATCCCGATAACCGGGAAGCGGGTTCCCGTAAACTCACTTGCCTGGCCGTTCTCATTGACGTTCACCCAGCTAGTCTGCAGGGAGAAGTCGAGCGATGGAATGAACAGATCGGCCATCGCGGCCGGGTCGGTCAGATTCAGGCCGGCAGTCGATAGCCCGATGCCGATGCCACCCAACGCCCTGGAGCGGGCGTCAAGCGCCTCGATGGGTGCACCTAGCCCTTCAGCAGCACCGAGAGACTGGCCCTGAAGGACCGCCGGGAAGACCATGCAGGCCATGAAGACCGAAAAACTCATTGCCCGTCTCATCGGCGGATCTCCAGCGTGTCAGCGAGTGTGACGATCAGCCTCAACGAAGGCTCTCCGGCGCTCCCCGGCCCTTCGAAACTTGAAAAGGCGATTGAAAGCGGCTCAAGGGTCGACAGCAGGGCAAGAGCCCGCGTGGGGGGGCCACCATCTGCCAACTGGCCACGAATGAACTCCGTGATCGGAATGCCGACTTCTCGACCCGGCGACGAACTGAATCCGTCCGCGGGAATCGAACGGCCAAGGATTCCCAGGAAGCTGGCCCCGAGCGGCGCCTTGGGCAGGCGGGCCGGTACCAGGACCGCCCTTACGTCGATCCGAACGGAGTCGGATGGCTGAAACGCCACGGGTTCAACCGTCTTGGTATTCAGCGTCAACGAAGCATGGCTGATGCGGGCTGGGCTGAGTGTGAAGGGACAGCCAACCGCGTCACACACCGACTGGGGACCATTCAGGACCTTCGGCATGTCGAAGGTTATTACCGTACGCCACGCCGGCGCGCCGCCAACCCGGATCCCGTCCGGCGGAGGCTGCACGAAGGGGGTGTAGATAAAGGTGCGGTCTTGGATCGTGGTAGTCAGAATGAAGGTGCTGTCGCGATGCACGCTCGGGCGCGTCTGAAGGCGCAACCGAATGTCCTGCAGCTCCAGTCTGACCCCCGGGGTAACCATGGCCAAGCGGGCACTGCGCCGCGCCCCCCTGGTCGTGTCCGCCCAGAGCGCGACCTGGGCCGAATCCAACGGAATCATGACCGTATCGGCCTCGCCGACGGGATCCCACATCCCGGTCGAGAGCTGCGTCGCTGTGCCGGCACCCGAGGCGGGCCAGGAACGGCGGTCTCCGATCGTGTCGACCAGGTTGTCCCAAGTGGTCGTGGGAGAGTGCCAGGTCTCAGTAACCTGAGCCAGACCGATCTCGACCGGCATGGTCGCGGTCGAAGCCAGCGTGTCAATCCGCGCGACCAGATACCCGCCGATGAAGGTCAGCGTGGAGTCCTGACGATTCTCACCGAGAGAGTCCCTCACGGTAACGATTGACGGGTAGGGGCCCCACTGAACCAGACCCCGACTGTGAAGGTCGGTCTCGAATCCGTTGGCGAGGACCATGTTCGCGAGATCATCGGGAGAGCCAAATCCGCCATAGACGGTGACCTTGTTCCCGAATGTTGACCACGGCAGGATCAGCTCTACGGTGCGGGCTTCAATGACAAGCCTGTCATCGTCGGCGGACGTAGGGTTGGTTTCGCCGCAAGCGACGATTCCCGCCGCAAGTCCGGCGACTGCAAGGAAAAACAGAGGGCGCTTCAACTCCCCTCCCGGGTTGTTTCGGGGCCGACATCCCTTGGGAGCGCCGGCAAATCCGTTTTACTGAATCGAGAAGGGAGCAGCTCGGTGAGCGACCAACGACTCACCTGCCCTCCCGCTTCTGAAATCACTTCCATATCGGGTGCGAACTCCGCGAGCACCTGTCGACACGCTCCACACGGGGCTACCGGCTCGGTCGCGTTGCACACGATCGCTATTCGATCAAAGTCCAGCTTTCCAGCTGCAATCGCAGCGGACACCGCCCCACGTTCTGCGCAGAGCGTAACCGGATACGACGCGTTTTCCACATTGCATCCCACGAACACGCTGCCGTCGCGGCATTCGATCGCCGCCCCGACCCGGAAGCCCGAATAGCGGGCATAGGCCCGGTCACGTGCAGTCCGGGCCTGCGCCAGAAGATCCGCTTCTTTGTTCATTCCCCGCCTTCCCAGATTCTGGGCAACCGGGGTGCCAGACCGGTCAGCACTTCATAGGAGATCGTTCCCGTCATGGCTGCCATGTCGTCGATCGTGATCTCCAAATCTCCGTCCCGGCCGATCAATGTAGCCACATCTCCGGTCCGTACACCGTCCAGGCCCGAAATGTTTGCCACAGTCATGTCCATTGAGATGCGGCCGACCACGGGAACGCGGGCACCTGCGATCAGGACCTCTCCCCCAGGGAAGAAACGACGGGACAAACCGTCGCCATAGCCAACAGCCAGCGTCGCCCATCTTTCGGGACGCGAAGCGCGGTATTCGGCGCTGTAGCCAGCTGTCGTTCCCGGTTCGACGTCGGCGATTCTGACGATCCGCGCGCGAAGGGAGACCACAGGCGAAGCGGTGGGAAGATCCGGCCCCGGGCCCCCTCCGTACAGGTGGATTCCGGGACGCACCAGGACCGGGCCACCGAAGCGCGACGAGAGATCCGCCAGACAGGTGCGAACGGGCCCCAGAAATGCTCCGGCCGAATTCGCTGCATGAAGTTCAACGGCAGGGGGCGGATCGAGTGATTCAACCAAAGAGGCAAAGACTGCGAGCTGGCCTTCGACTCCGGGCGCGCCCGCCTCATCTGCGGAGTGCAAGTGCGTATACAGCCCCTTCCATCCTGGACCGGCACGCAGGGCCGCCCGCAGGTCGTTGGACGCAGCCTCGGTTGCCTGCTCCGGCCAGCCTGCCCGTCCCATCCCGGTGTCGAGTTCCAGATGAAACTCCAATCCCGCAACACGGGCCCGCCGGATCGAATCGACATCTCCCACAACGACCTCGAGGCCGGCGGCAGCTGCCGCGCCCTCATCGCCGGGCGCAAGCGGGGTGAAGACGATGATCCGTTCCTCGAAGCCCGCACGCCGGAGGTCCGTCCCGGCTGAAACCGCGGCAACACCGTACGCAGCCGGCCGCAGTGGACCGAGCAACCTGCAGAGAGGGACCGCTCCAAGTCCGTAGCCGTCGGCCTTCACCATGGGGACCAGACGCACGCCTTCGCCTGCGGCCGCCTCGATTCGTCGATAGTTTTCGACGATCGATGAGGTTCGCACCTCAACCCAGGCCCGGTTCCGATCTTCCATTGACATGATCCGGGAAAGATGTCAGAACTGCGGGCCCGAGCAACCCCGAAACCCCTTTCAGGAAGCCACTTCCATGGCCCCTCGCTCCTCTCTCGAAGGCGAGATTCCGCCCCCCGTCGCGGGCTCCGACCACGCGGAACACGCGGCCGGGACTCTGGACCGGGGACTCGACCTGGTACGCTTCCTTCGCGCGAATTGTCCGTGGGATGCCAAACAGACCCATGAGTCACTGGTTCCGTACCTCCTGGAGGAATCCCACGAGGTGGTCGACGCCATCCATTCAGGGGACGCCGGGCAGTTGGAGGGAGAGTTGGGAGATCTGTTGCTCAACCTGGCGTTTCAGGTGGTGGTGGGTGAGGAAGCAGGAACGCTGACCGCCGATTCCGTCACCTGCCGCATTGAGGAAAAGATGCGGCGGCGGCACCCCCACCTGTACGGCCTGGGCCCGAAAGAGGAATGGGAGTCGATCAAGGCCCGGGAGCGGACCGAACAGACCGGGAGCGCGACCGGGGTCAAGTCGTCAGCCGATACCAGGCAGAGCCACGAACCCGCCGGTGAAGCGTCAGCAGATCCCGGGGTCTTGAGCGGCCTTCCTTCCGGACTGGACCCACTCAATCAGGCCTTTCTGATTCAGGACCGCGTCGCCGGGGTCGGCTTTGACTGGGAGGACCACCGGGGCGCCTATGCGAAGGTGGTCGAGGAACTTGGGGAAGTCCGCCACGAGCTCGACACCGGGGGCAGCGCGGAGGCACTGGAGGAAGAGCTCGGGGACCTGCTCTTCGCCGTCGTAAACCTGGTCCGTCTGGTCCAGAGCCACCCCTTCCGGGCACTCGATGGCGCCAACCGCAAGTTCAGCGGGCGCTTTTCGGGCGTGGAACGCCTCGCGCGGGAGCGCGGAATTGTGATGGAGGAGGCGAGCCTGGAAGAATTGGACGTGTTGTGGGACGCAGTGAAGGCGGAGGAGCGGGCGGCCCGGGATCAGGACTGACCAATCCTCTGGCCTCCACCCCCCGCACCCCATAGTCTCTTCGACGCGCATCACCCCACCGCTTTCGGAGACTCCCATGGTCCGCACGACCATCCGCACCGCCCGCCCGATCCGTTCCGCCCTTCTGGCCGCCCTGGCCGTAGCTGCCTTCGCGCCACTGCCGGCCCTGGCTCAGTCTGGATCCGACCTTCCGCCTATCACGGTGGACGACTACGACCAGTGGAAGCGGATCGGCTCGACCGCGCTTTCGCCGGATGGCGCCTGGATGACCTACGCCTACGCACCGCTGGAGGGAGAGGACACCCTCTTCATTCGCGAGCTCGACGGGAATGGGCTGGAGACGGTGCCGCGGGGGGGCTCGGCGGACTTCTCGCCGGACGGTGCGTGGGTTGGATACATCGTGTCTGCGCAGGAGGGGGGCGAGGAGGATGACGATGAAGCCGCCGATGACGGCGACAGTGAGCTGCACCTGCGGAACCCGACGACGGGAGTCGTGCGGAGCTTCGTGAATGCCGCGGGATTCAATTTTCCCGAAAACACGGGGCTCGCGCTGATTCGCAAGCGGGGAGCCGGAAAGGACGCCGACTGGAATGGGGTCGACCTGGTGGTGCACGATCTGGCCTCGGGGACCTCGCTGAATCTGGGGAATGTCTCGGACTACGAGGTGAACGAGGCCGGGACGCATCTGGCGTACCTGGTGGATGCGCAGGACGAGTTCGGGAATGGGGCGTATCTGCTGAATCTCGGGACGAATGCCATCACCCCGCTTCGCACCGAGGCGGCCACCTTCGATCAGCTGACCTGGAATTCTGATGGCACGGGGCTCGCCTTCCTGGAGGGGAGGGTGCCCGAGGGGATGGAGCAGCGGGAGAGTGTGCTGCGGGTCTTCGGGGACATCGCGCAGCCGCGCGCGTCATCGACTGCGGAGTCCGGGGATGCGGGGCTGGTGATCAGCCACCTGGGTGGGGTCCGCTTTTCCGACTCCGGGGATCGCATCTGGGTGGGGCTCAAGGAGCAGCGCGAGGAGCGGAAGGAGCTGGAGGATCGGGGCATCCTGAATGTCTGGCACTGGGCCGACACCGAGGTGCAGTCCCAGCAGGAGGTGCGGGCGGGCCGCGATCGCGACGCGACCTGGACGGCGGTGGTGAACCTGGGTGGCGGGATGCCCGGAGTGCGTCGTCTTTCGGATCCGTCACTCGAGTCGGTGAGCCCTGCGGGGGATACTCGCTACGCAGTCGGCCGGGATGGGACGCCGTACGAGTACGAGGTCGCCTGGGGCGGGAGTAACGCCGACTACTATCGGGTCGATCTGGAGACGGGTGCGCGAGTGCTGATGGCCGAGGGTGTGGGCCGCACGATGGGGACCTCGGACGACGGTCGCTGGTGGCTCTACCTCCGGAACGAGGAGATCATCGCCCGCGACATCGCCTCCGGGAATGAGGTCAATCTGACCGCCTCCTCGGGCATCGACTTCATCGACCGGCAGGACGATCACCCCTACGAGCTGCCGATCCACGGGGTCGCGGGGTGGACCCGGGACAACGATGAGGTGCTCCTCTACGACCGCTTCGACCTATGGGCGGTGCCGCTCGATGGTGGGAATGCCCGAAACCTGACTGGAGGGAAGGGCGCCTCCGAGCAGATCCGCTACCGCCTGTCGAGCTTCCGGGACGCGGGGCCGACTCCGAACGAGGAGGACGGCGTCGACCTCTCGGAGCCACAGATTCTCTCGGCCTTCGGGACGCGGACCAAGTGGGATGGCTATGTGGAGCTGCAGCCGAATGGTGAGATGCGGGAGCTGATCTGGGAGGACATGAGTGTCGGCGCCCCGATGCAGGCCGGCGACCGGATGGCCTTCACCCTGCAGACCTTTGTGGAGTATCCGGACTGGTGGATCTCGGATGAGAACTTCGAGAGCCGCCGGAAGATCACCGATGCGAATCCACAGCAGGACGAGTTCGCCTGGAGCCCGGGGCGGGTGCTGGTGGACTATGTGGACGACCGCGGGAATGAGCTGCAGGGGACGCTCGCGCTTCCGGCCAACTACGAAGTGGGGAAGCAGTACCCCATGCTCGTCTACTTCTACGAACTGATGTCTGATCGGCACCACAGCTATCAGGGGCCGGCCTTCGACGACCGTCCGCACATGGCCACCTACGCCTCGAACGGGTACCTCGTGCTGCAGCCGGACATCGTCTACACCGAGGGGCAGCCCGGGACTTCAGCGCTGGATGACCTGACCGCAGCGGTCGAGAAGGTCATCGAGATGGGCTACGCCGATCCCGATGCGATCGGGCTGCAGGGGCACTCCTGGAGCGGATATCAGTCCAGCTTCGTGGTCACGCAGACGGACCTGTTCGCCGCGGTGGTGACGGGCGCTCCGCCGACCAACCTGGTCAGCTTCTACAACACCCTCTACCGCAGCAGCGGGAGTGTGCAGCAGGGGATCACCGAGGTCGGGCAGGTGCGGATGGGAACGACCCCCTTCGAGGACTTCGATCTCTACGTGAGCCAGTCCCCGGTGCACCAGGCCGAGGGCATCACCACCCCCTTTATGATCCTGCACGGCGAAGAGGATGGCGCGGTCGACTGGATGCAGGGGCTGGAGTACTACAACATGGCCCGCCGGCTTGGGAAGGAGGTCATCTTCCTGAGCTATCCGGGAGAGGGGCATCACCTGGCTCGGAAGGGGAACCAGATCGACTTCCAGATCCGGATGATGCAGTTCTTCGACTTCCACCTGCGGAATGCGCTTGCCCCCGCCTGGATGATCGACGGAGTGAAGTTCCTCGATCGCGACTACGCGAACCCGAGGACCATGATCGATGGGTCGATGTGGCGGGTGAAGCCGATTACGGATGAGGGGAAGGGGGGGGCGCGAACTTTTGATACACCACGCCAGGTCGAGAGGCCGGCCCCGGTCAGCCGAAGAGCCGGGGCGGCGGCGACGCTTCTCTCAGTAGCCGGCCTGCTTATCCACCACATTGCGCATCTCGCCCACATCGCCGCGCAGGAAGGCGTTCAGGTTGTGCAGAATCAGGTCGGTCTGCCGGTGCCAGAATTTTCGGGTGACCGGGGAGACGTGCGGCGTGATCAGCACGTTGGAGAGCGACCAGAACGGCGAGTCCTTCGGAAGCGGTTCGGTGGCGAAAACGTCGAGCCCTGCACCTCGAATACCACCTGACTGAAGCGCCTGCAGCAGAGCGTTTTCGTCGGCGATGGCCCCTCGCGCAACATTGATGAAGACAGCCTCGGACCGCATGGCCGCAAAGGCTGCTGCGCTCATCATCCCCCGCGTTTCGGGCGTATCGGGGGCGGTGACGACAACGAAGTCGCTCTCGGCAAGGATGCGGGCGAATCCGGCGTCGCCATACACCGACTCAACGCCCGCAACCGGGGCGCCGCCCTCACGGCGGCGCAGCCCGAGAACGCGGGCACCCAGGCCAGCCACCCTGGAAGCCACTTCGCGACCGATCCCCCCGAGTCCGATGATGCCGACGGTGCTCCCATCGATCTCGATCAGGGGCGCTCCGGCGTCGTAGAAGGGCGCCGTATTCCAGCGACCCTCAGCCTGGCCAGGCACCGCCAGATCGAAGCCGCGCGAGAAATAGAACATCATTCCCAGCACCGCTTCGGCCATCGGAGGGCCATGGACCCCCGCGGTGTTGGTGAGGACAATCTGGCGGGTCATCATTTCATCGCTGAGCGAACTACCGACCCCGGCCGATCCTGAGTGTACCCATTCGAGCCTCGGACCCGCTTTCAACACGTCCTCGGCGATCCCGAATCCCATGTAGACACGCGCATCGGCTACGGCCTCCAGAACGGCGGGGTGGGCGGCGGTCGAGCCATCTCCGGTACCCTCGGAGGGGGTATCCATGAAGACGGCGTCGACCCCTGCGGGCAACGCTGATCTGATCCGGTCGGCGAACCAGTCGGGGCGGGACCAGATGGGTCGCTGGTCATTCATGTCGATCACAATGTCAGGCACTACGACTCCTCGATTTCGATCCTCAACTCCGGGTGAGATCCGGGAACCGCCACCCTGAATGCAATGAAGGGAAAAAGGGGATTGGGGACGACGTAGCGCCACCCCAGCCGTTTGGTCGGCGGCTTGCCCCCGCCCGGATCGAAGTCGAGCCACAGGTAGATGAACTTGTAGGGGCACAGGCCGGGGAGGGCCGTCGTGCAGAAGGCATCCGTCCGAAGGGCTTTGCCCGAGATGTACCAGTTCCCCTCAAAAGGGGTCATCGACCAACCGAGGGGGCCCTCGGCAATCAGGACGTTCGACGGGACATGGGTGATGCGGACTGTACGCTTTGACATTCAGACCAGAGAAGGCGAGGGAGAGGGCCGGTGCTGTCGAAACGCCCACAGGAACACGCCGGTTCCCCCAGCGACTGTCCACCGTGGACGAAGGTGCTCCAACTTGCCAGCTTGGACGAAGGCGCTCCAACTGGCCCAGCTTGCAGGTGGACCGACTCCGGCGTCTCTTCTGCCACGTCCCTGCCCCACCGGAGCCCCAGCATGCCCAATCGCCGCAACCTCGCCGCCGTCCCACTCCTCCTGGCCAGTGGACTCATCCTCACCGCCTGCGGGGGTGAACCAGCACCGGGGTCGAACGCCGGGGGCGACGAAATGCCCGATGTCGCCATTTCGACTCCTCAGGATGCCTTTCTGGAGAACCTGGCATCGATGTGTGGCCGCGCCTTCGCGGGCCGGGCCACCTTCGGATCAACGGAGGGATTCGAAGAACTGACCATGCACATCCGCGAGTGCCGCGAGGGCGAGGTGCTGATCCCGCTCCATGCCGGCGCGAACCGGTCCCGGACCTGGATCGTCACTCGCACGGCCGAGGGTCTCCGCCTGAAGCATGATCACCGGCTCGAAGACGGCTCAGAGGATCCGGTCACTCAGTATGGAGGTGACACCGCGGTGCCCGGGACGGAGTGGGAGCAGAGCTTCCCCGCCGACGCCGAGACCGCTGCCCTGCTTCCGGAGGCCGCCACCAACGAATGGACCATGACGTTGGAGCCGGGTCAGCGCTTCATCTACCACCTCACACGGGACGGGGCGCCACGGGCGACCTTCGAGTTCGATCTGACTCGGGAGGTTCTGGCGCCGCCGGCGCCATGGGGCTACGAGGGGAACTGACCCAGCGTCTCGTGCAGTCGACGAACGATCTCATCGAGAGTGGCCGCGAACTGATGGGGACCGTACTGGGCGCCTGGAGGCCTCTCCTCTTACGGGTTCAGCCGGTTCATCAGCCGCGGGAAGGGAATCATCTCGCGGATGTGGTGCCGACCGGTGATCCAGGCCACGGTGCGCTCAAGACCCAGTCCGAAGCCCGAATGCGTGAAGCTGCCGTAGCGACGTAGATCCAGGTACCAGGAGTAGGCTTCCTCGGGGAGCTTCTCCTCGCGGATCCGCTCCAGAAGACGAGTCAGGTCGTCCTCGCGCTGGCTGCCGCCGATGATCTCGCCGTAGCCCTCGGGTGCCAGCAGGTCGTCACATAGGACCGTGCGCGGGTCCTCTGGATTCTCCTTCATGTAGAAGGCTTTGACCTGCTTCGGGTAGTTGTAGACGAAGAGCGGCATGTCACGGCCCCCCATCAGGGTGGCTTCGTCGGTGGCGCCCAGATCCTGGCCCCATTCGATTTCGCTCCCCCCTGCCCTCAACTCTTCCACAGCCTCGGTGTAGCTCAGCCGCGGGAAGTCCGGTTTGATGTGCTCGAGCTTGGACGTATCGCGTTCCAGCACCTTCAATTCTTCCGAGCAGTTCTCCAGCGCGCGCTCGACCAGATACGACACGAACTCCTGTTGCAGGATCATGTTGTCGTTCGAGTCGGCGAAGGCCACCTCGGGCTCGACCATCCAGAACTCGGTCAGGTGCCGGCGAGTCTTGGACTTCTCGGCGCGGAACGTCGGGCCGAAGCAGTAGACCCTCCGGAATGCCGGGCAGGCGGTCTCGACGTACAGCTGACCGGTCTGGGCCAGGTAGGCGTTCTCGCCGAAATAGTCGGTTTTGAAGAGCGTGCCGGCGTGCTCACCGATCGATCCCGTCAGGATGGGCGTGTCGATCTTGGTGAAGTCGCGGTCGTAGAAGAAATCCGCGATGGCCTTCTGGACTTCGTTGCGGACCTTGAGGCCGGCCCTCTGCTGCGACGAACGCAGCCAGAGATGCCGGTGGTCGAGCAGGAACTCAACCCCGTGCTCCTTGGGCTGGATCGGGTACTCGTCGGCGATCGAACGGACTTCGAGATCAGTGATGCCCAGTTCGAACCCGCCGGGAGCGCGGTCATCTGCCTTCACCTCACCGGTGACCGCAACCACGCTTTCCTGGGTCAGGGTACCGAAGCCGTCCCACGCCGCTTCCGGGAGGGCCTTCTGTACGAAGACGCACTGGGCGATCCCGGTGCCATCGCGGACGACCGCAAAGGCCACCTTGCCGTGGCCCCGCGTAGCCTCGACCCATCCCTGAATCGTGACGGTTTCGCCCACATGGGCATGGAGGTTCTTGATTTCTACCGACTTGGCCATCGTAGCGTTCTTCGCAGTTCAGCGTTTGGCGCGCCCCTGGGCGCGGGATGCGGGATAAGGTCGAATGATCGAAGGTCCTGACGCGCGACGGAAGGGGTCAGGGACCCACGACCCGAGAGCCATGTCACCGGATTCCCGCCGTCAGCGTCCGACCCGCTTCCCGATCGCCATGATCTGGTCTCGAGGCGAACGAGTGACCCAGCGCACGGCTCGCCCGTCTTCGTCGAACTCGAATTCCATGAGTGAGACGAAACGGGGGTGGTAGGACCCGATCTCGCCATTCTGCAGGATAGCGACCCCAAAGACACCGTCGGCCCGCTCCAGAAGAAGGGCGAATCCCAAGAGGGGTCTGCATCGATAGGTCCTTCAAGAGGGATTGAGGTGTTCCAGAAACGTTGTGCGTTAAGCCCGAGGCCGAAAAAAGGTCACTCACTCTCAGCCCACCTCGTAGAACGCCAGCCGCTCCGCGTGCCGGGCATACAACACATTCCGCACAGCCGTGTGGGCCTGCGCCCTCAGCTCCGGATCGGCCTCCACGATCGCGCGCGCCAGCCGCTGCGCTTCAATCAGGATCGCCTCATCACGGGTCAGGTCGGCAAAGCGGAGGTTGGGGTCCCGTCCGCTCTGCTGCGATCCGAACAGGTCACCCTGCCCCCGGATCTGCAGGTCGGCCCGGGCGATCTCGAAGCCGTCCGAGGTGTCCCGGAAAATCTTGAGTCGTTCGCCCGCTACCTCGCCCGGCTCGGCGATCAGGACGCAATAGCTTTCGTCGGCCCCACGCCCCACCCGACCCCGCAACTGATGGAGTTGGGACAGTCCGAACCGTTCGGCGTGATCGATGACCATGATGGACGCGTTGGCGACATCAATCCCCACTTCGATCACCGTCGTAGCCACAAGCAGATCAATCTCCCCGGCCAGGAACGCACGCATGACCCGATCTTTTTCGTCACCCGGCATCTGGCCATGGAGCAGACCCAGACGGCGATCCGGAAAGACTTCTTCCGACAGGAACTCGAACTGGGCCGTGGCCGACCGCAGGTCGACCTTCTCGGACTCGTCGACCAGGGGGTACACGACGTAGCCCTGCCGGCCTGCGTCCAGTTCCCGGCGGACGAACTCCCATACTTCGTCCCGCCCCGCAGGGCCACGCAGGAACGTCTGAACCGGTTGCCGACCGGGCGGAAGCTCATCGAGAATGCTCAGATCCAGATCGCCGTAGAGCGTCATGGCGAGCGACCTCGGGATCGGCGTCGCCGACATGAGGAGCAGATCCGGCGAAGGATCACGCTCGGCCAGTGCCATTCGCTGTCTGACCCCGAAGCGGTGCTGCTCGTCGACCACCGTCAGGCCCAGGCGTGCGAATTCCACCCCGTCCTGAATGAGAGCGTGGGTGCCGATCACGATGCTGGCAGCGCCAGACGCGATTTCTGACATCACTTCGCGGCGAGCAGCGGCCTTCAACCGGCCGGTCAGAAGTGCCACCCGTACGCCCAGCGGCTCGACCAGCTCCCGGATCGTTCGGGTGTGCTGTTCAGCCAAAATCTCGGTGGGCACCATCAGGGCGGCCTGGTGCCCGTCCTCGACGGCGACGAGCATGGCGAAGAGGGCCACGAGCGTCTTCCCCGACCCGACGTCGCCCTGCAGCATCCGGTTCATCCGGTGCTCCGAGGTCATGTCGGTAGTGATCTCGCGCAGGACCCGTGTCTGGGCGTCCGTCAGTGAAAACGGAAGCGCCTCCAGGAGCGGACGAATCAGATCGTTGCTGCGTTCGAACCGGATCCCGGAGCGCGTCTGGGTCTCACGATGGCGGACGAGCGCCTGAAGTACCTGCAGAAAGAACAGTTCGTCGAAGGCCAGGCGCTGGCGCCCCCGCTCCGGGTCCAGCAGGGTCTCCGGTCGGTGCAGCCTGCGGAAGGTCTCGGGAAGCGGCAGCAAGCCAATACGGTCGCGCTCCACGGATGGCATGTACTCTTCGTCGCCAGCCCGGGAGAGGAGATCGTCGAGGTTCTTCTCGTACAGTCCCCGAAGCACCCATTGAGGTACGTCCTCGCTGGCCGGATACGAGGTGAAGATCACACCCTGGTCCTTGTCCGCCCCGCTGTCTTCGCGATCCATGATCACGAACTCGCGCGGCTGGAGCTGTGGCCCGTGGAAGAACTTTACCGAGCCGCTCACCAGAAGGGTGTCGCCTTCCTTGAGCTTCTGATCCAGCCAGGGCTGGCCCGGCCAGGTGACCGTGATGCGACCAGATTCGTCTTCGAGAATCGCCTGAAAGATTCGGAGCCGGGCACGGGTTGGGATCACGCCCTTGGTGCGAATGCGGCCCACGATGGTGGCGTCCATTCCAACCGCCAGATCGCCAATCCGATGGACCGTGGACGCGTCGTCGTAGCGGCGCGGGACGTGGTAGAGGACGTCGCGAGCGGTGACCAGGCCCATCCGGGCGAGGGATTCTCCACGCCGCGGGCCAACCCCTTTCAGGAACTGGACCGGCATGTCGAGCTTGGAAAGATCCATCCGGTCCGGCTAGAAGCCTGTTGAAGAAGTGGGGCGAGCCGCGTTACGAGCGCCATGGGGCCAGATTCGAGGCGGATCCCTTCTAATCCTCGGCGAAGACGCCCTCCAGGAACAACTCAACGTCGAACGGATCCAGGTCATCTACCCCTTCTCCGCGCCCGACGAGCTTCACAGGTAGACCGTATTCCTCTCGAAGGGCGACCACAATGCCCCCTCGGGCCGTCGAGTCCATCTTGGTCAGGATTATTCCGGTAAGCCCGATGGCTTCATGGAACACTCTGACCTGTTGCAGCGAGTTCTGGCCGACCGTGGCATCCAGCACCATCAGTGTTTCGTGCGGGGCACCGTCCAGCTTTCGCCGGATCACCCGGTCAATCTTCTTCAGCTCTTCCATGAGGCCGTGGTTCGTGTGCAGCCGGCCCGAGGTGTCGACCAGCAGCACATCTACGTTTCGGGAGATGGCCGCTTCCATGGCGTCAAAGGCCACCGCAGCCGGGTCGCCGCCCTGCTGTCCACGGATGAAGTCGACGCCGATGCGGTCGGCCCACATGGCGAGTTGCTCGACCGCGCCGGCCCGGTACGTGTCCCCGGCCGCAACCATGACCTTCTGACCCTCGTCCTTGAGCATCTTGGCGAGCTTGGCGATCGAAGTGGTCTTCCCCACCCCGTTCACGCCGGCGATCAGATAGACCGTTGGCGCCGTGTCAGCGGCCTGCAGTTCGGGATCAGCGCCCTCGCTCAGGATCCGACGAACATCTTCTTCGAGGGCCGTCCGGATATCGGCACCGGACTTCGCCTTTCCGCGGCGTACCCGACCTTCCACGTGGTCGATCAGCCTCATGGACGCAGTCACGCCGAAGTCCCCGGCGATCAGCTTTTCCTCGAGCGACTCCAACGTCTCGTGGTCCATCTTGCCGGCCAGCACCTTTACATCGGTCAGGGCCAGGTCGACGGCGCGACGCCAGATCGACTTCTTTGCCTCGTGCTTCTTCTTGAACAGTCGTGCCATGGGTCAGTCTTGTATTTCGCAGCCGCGCCGGGGCGCAGGAATGTTTATCTGAGTCCGGAACGACGCCGGACGATCCACTCTGCGCTGAGCAGCATGAGCAGTAGCAGCCAGGGCAGCGGGTGTGTCCGAAGCGGGCGTCCGGGAATCGAGGCAGTGACCGGTTGCGCCTGCAAATCGGCCAGGCCTTCGTCACGGGGCAAGGACAGGTCGGCAGACCACGCCTCCCGAATCACCAGGCCTTCGCGGATCCGCCCTTCTGCCGGCCCATCCAGCACGGTCGCGGTCCACGACCAGGTTCCGGCATCGAGAGCCGGCGACTCACCCCGTCCAAGGGCATCCACCCCGACGGTATCGACTCGAGCCGGGTTTCCGGCCTGATCGGCCCACTCAACCATCAGATTCCCATCGGCGGCGGGTGCGGCGTCCCAGAGTACGGCCTTGCCCGGTGCTCCGACGGCCATGCGTGGGGCAATCCCCAGAGACTGAGAGGCGCCCTCTCCCGCCAGAAGCCAGCCCGCGACGCCCGACCAGAGCCGACGGTAGAGTGTGGCCGGCGCACCAGGACGGAGGGACCAGCGCCAGAAGCCGGTCGCGAGCACATTCACGGTACGCCGGGAACCGTCGGTGCTCAACACGAGGGCGGGAACGCTCTCGCCCGTGCCATCCCTCTGAAGCAGAAGTGGGGCCAGGCCTGACCCGACGGAAGCATCCGGAAGGATCTCACCAAGGGGCGGCAGTCCCAGGAGCGGGATGCCCGCCAGTTCGCCCGTCAAAGGCGAGGGCGGAAGATCCCCTGCAACGTACCATTCTCCGGGTCGACGGACATTGGCCGCATCGACCGAACCAAATCGGACACGCCGAGTCGCCCCATTCACGGCGCGGACCAACAGCGAATCAGACTCGTCTGGCTGCCCGTGCGAAATCACGAACGCGGCATCCTCCAGCGTCCGGCGCACCTCCGCGCCGTCCACCATTGAGGGAGCCTCACCCATGCGCAGGTAACGATCGGGGCCGGCCTTCAGAAATCCGCGAACCGGCACGCCAGCCACCTGGCTCAGCGTGGCGATCAGATAGCGGGGTTCCCAGCCGGGACTCCACGAGATCAGTGTTGCGCTACCGCGATCCGGATCCACCTCGACCACGGTGCTGCGGCTGTCGTCAGCGGTAAATCCATCGTCGGGAATTGCGACCGAGACTCGGAGGGGGAGGTGGCGCATCCCCTCGGGGGCCGAGAAGGTGACCGGGATCGCAATGCGTCCCCGGTCGCCCATGATCGCCAGCGACTGGCTCAGCACAGTGTCGGTGCCGACCACAAGCGTCAGCTGACCGGAGCTGCCCTCCGCCCCTTCATGAACCAGCTCGACCGTGCCCTCGACCGGTTCGCCTCCTTTTGCCCCCTCGGCAAACGTCAGAGACGCGACGCCGGCGTTGCGCACCCCACCCCCGACATCCACCCAGCGGAAGTCGACCGGAGCCCGCGCCAGAAGGGCCCGAAGTTCGACCCCGTCTTCCACCCGACCATCCGAGACCAGGGTCACCGAACGGGCGCCGGACTCGACGGCGCGCGACACGGCGTTCAGTACTCGGGACGACCCGCCGGAATTCGCCTCATCAGCGTCGGTGTTGGCGATCACCTCGCTGCCGACGATCTCACGCCCCGCTCGCGCTTCGGGCGTCTCACCGGAGGTCAGGAGCGCGGTCATGCTGGGGGAGGTGTCCAGCACCCACCAGTCTCGTGCGGCCGAAGCCGTGCCCCGGAGCTCTGGATTCAGGAGCAAGAGCAGCACCAGGGTCAACGCAAAGACGCGAAGGGTGGCCAGGCGGCCTCTCCCTGGTACCGGAAGTTCCCGGCGGCGATAGATCCAGAGCGTGTAAGCGAGGGCGGCGCCGATTGCGACCAGCACCAGGAGTGCGGCAGGACTCACTCTGGCTTTTGTGCTCCGCCCTCGGTGGCTTCCTGGTCCGCGAAGCGGGCCAGCCCCGGCGGGGGCAGCCGCCCCAGCAGGGCAACGCGTGGCGTCATCTGGGCAAGCCAGTCGCCACGCCGATCAGACGGCACGGGATCTCCGGTCGGGATATCCACGGAGAGTGGGTCCACGTGCCGGCCACTCCGGACCATCTCGTAATGCAGGTGATTGCCGGTGGCCAACCCGGTCATGCCGACGAACCCGATCGTCTGTCCCTGACGGACGCGAGTGCCGACTACGATCCCCGATGCAAACGCCCGCATGTGGCCATAGCGCGTCACGAACCCGTTGGCATGCCGGATCTCGATGGCGTTACCAAGGCCACCATTGGGCCCCCGCTTGACCACCACGCCGTCCGCCGTCGCCATGATCGGCGTCCCGGCATCCGCCGCGTAGTCGATGCCCCTGTGAGCCCGCACCGTGTTCAGCACAGGGTGCCGGCGGTTCGGATTGAACCGGGACGAAATTCGCCTGAACTCGAGCGGCTTGAGCAGGAAGGCTCGTCGCACGGAATTGCCCTCAATGTCGTAGTAGGACCCGTCGCCATCCTCGTTGGGGTCGAACCAGATGGCGTGAAAGGGGATGCCTACATTCACGAACTCGGCTGCAACGATATGCCCCGCCTTCATGGAGCCGTCCGGTCGAAACTGTCGCTCGAAGGCGACCCGGTAGTAGTCCCCACGCTGAATCTGACGGGTGAAGTCGAGCTGCCATTGAAAGACCCGGTCCAGGTGATCGACCAAAGCGGCGCGGTCACCCATCGGCAGATCCTGCAGCTGCTCGTTCTCGACCATCGAGTACCAGAGAGAATTCTCGATCTCACCGGCAAAAAAGATGGTGTCGACGTAAACCGGGGTCGTGACCAGCGAGGAGCGCCACATTGGCCCGTCCCGGGTCAGGCGCACCGTCTCATCCGGATTGAGCGCGACGTCCAGTCCCCTGAGCACGTCGTCACCCACGTAGCGCAGGGTGATTTCGGTGTTGGCTCGGATCCGTCGGGGTGACGCCTGCTCGCGGAAGGCCATGAGCACGGCCTGCTGTTCGGAGAACCCGATCGCCGATTCAAGGATCCCGCCAAGCGTCTGTCCAGCCCGCAACGCCTGAATCTCCAGGCGCTCGGCTGGTGCGGCATAGACGACGTCGATCTCCCCGACATCAGGAGCCTCGCCTCCGCATGCCGCGAAGCCGATCGCCAGCGCGGCGCCAAACGCCACACGCAGATGTCTGTGAGTCTTCCGAGTCATTCGTTCTCCGTCAGGCGTACACGTTCGCGAGCATCCCCAACTCTACCACCGTCGCCCTGCGCGGGATCCATTCCCGGAACGCTGAGCTACATCCCTGAAAGATAGGGAGGGATGGGGCCGAAACCCCACCCCCCCGAATCTGGCGGCCCTGTTCGGCGTCAGTCCATCTGCCGACGAATGAAAGTCGGAATGTCCAGATCGCCTACCGAACGCGAAGATACGGGCCGCGACGGCATGCGCGACAGCGGCGTCACCGGGGGAACCGGAATCGACCCGCCTCCGCCAATGGCGACCTGCTTCTGCATCTCGGGCTTCATCTCCATCTGCGGCCGAATGTGACCCTCGGCTTCGTTTCTGGACTCCTTCGACTCGGTCTTGCGGGAGTTCGGCCCGACCCGGCCCTGCGTCATCGGGCGACGAAAGTCAGGCCGGAGCACCTCACGCTCCTCTTCGGAGTCAAAGCCGGTCGCGATCACCGTAACGCGGATTCTCCCATCGAGCGCCGGATCGTGCACGGCGCCGAAGATGATCTCTGCGTCGTCGCCGGCCTCTTCCTGAATGATGGTCGCGATCTCCGTGACCTCGTCGATCGCCAGGTCCATGCCGCCGGTGATGTTGATGAGCACACCCTTGGCGCCGTTGATCGAGACGTTGTCCAGAAGCGGCGAGGAGATGGCTTCCTGCGCGGCTTCCTGCGCCCGATTGTCACCCTCGCCGAAGCCAGAGCCCATGAGGGCCGGTCCGCGGCTGGACATGATCGTGCGCACGTCGGCGAAGTCGACGGTGGCCTCACCACTGACGCGAATCAGGTCGGGGATGCCCTGCGTGGCGTGCAGCAGGACTTCGTCGGCCTTCTTGAGGGCGTCTTTGAAGGTCGTCCCCTTGGGCACCACCGAGAGCAGCCGGTCGTTCGGCACCACGATCACGGTGTCGACGGCGCGGCGCAGTTCGGCGAGCCCCTGCTCACCCTGGCGTCCCCGCTTCTTGCCTTCGAAGGAGAACGGCTTGGTCACGATGCCGATGGTCAGTGCTCCCATCTCACGGGCGATGTCCGCAATGATTGGGGCTGCGCCCGTTCCGGTCCCGCCGCCCATTCCGGCGGTGATGAAGACCAGGTCGGCGCCCTCGAGCACCTTGCGAATTTCTTCCTCGCTCTCGTGAACTGCCTGACGGCCGATCTCGGGGCGAGCACCCGCACCCAGTCCACGGGTGAGCTTCTTGCCGATCTGCATGGTGACCTGCGCGCAGGAGCTCTTGAGGGCCTGTGCATCGGTGTTCATGGAGATGAACTCGACGCCTTCGAGCTCCTCGTCGATCATGCGGTTGACGGCGTTGCCACCGGCGCCACCTACACCGATGACCTTCATCTTCGCGTTCTGGGCCGGAGTCTCTTCGAACTCGAAAATCATCATTGGTCTGTTCCTCTTGTCGTGCGGGTCGTGTGCTGTTCTGTGCGGTTGTTTTGGTCCGGGCGCCTCATGGAGGGCCTCTCATGCGGCGGACCGGTGGATCCGGGCCCCCGGGGGGTCCTCGATCAGGGAGTTCCCTTCTGGCCCTCTGGCGCTCCCAACGCGCCTCGCCCCACTTCTTCAACAGCCTTCTGGTGTGCATCAGAAGAACTCCTTGATCCAGGCTGTGATCTTGGTCATGACGCCGGAGGTCAGGGTCGACGACCCTTCTCCGGTTTCGGCAAAGCGCTCGCTTCCCCACAGAGCCAGACCGGCACCGGCGGCGAAGCGCGGGCGAGCGACCGAGTCGGCCAGCCCGGAGAGTCCCTCCGAGGGCACCCCCAGACGGACCGGCGCGGCAAACACCTGTTGAGCCAACTCGACCAGACCGGGCATGGCGGCTGCCCCGCCGGTCAGGACGATGCCAGCACCCAGCTTGTCGGACAGGTCGTGGTCGTCGATCTCTTTCTGCACCAGGCTGAAGAGCTCATCGAGACGCTGTTCGGCGATGTGTGCGATCAACTCGCGGGCCACGTGTCGGGTCTGACCCGGAGCAGGCCCCGGGACCTCGACCGTTTCCTGCGGATCGACGAACTGAGCCGAGGCGGCGCCAAACTGTTCCTTGGCCTTCTGGGCCTCGTGGAACGGGATCGACAGTCCCTTGACCAGATCCTGCGTGACCGTCTGTCCCCCTATGGGAATGACGGCCACATGCCGGATCTTCCCTTCGTAATAGATGGCCACGTCCGTCGTGGTGCCGCCGACTTCAACCATGGCGGCGCCGACTTCTTTTTCGTCCTCGGTCAGGACGGCGCGGGCCGTAGCCACGGCTTCGAGAACAACCTCCTGAACGCCGTATCCTGCCCGGGTCACGGCCTTGCGGATGTTTCCGGCGGCGGTGCTTGAGCAGGTGATCAGGTAGACCTCGGCCTCCAGCCGTGTGCCGTTCATCCCGACCGGGTCCTTGATGCCCCGTTGATGGTCGACCGAGTACTCGGTCGGAATCGCGTGCAGCATCTCCGTGTCGGGGGTCAGTGCTACCGCACGGGCGACTTCATGCACCCGGTTCACATCGCCCGGCGTGATTTCGTCGTCCTGCACCGCGACCACGCCCATCGAGGACCAGGCGCGGACGTGCTCGCCCGAAAGTCCGACGTAGACCCGATCGACCTCGACCCCGGCCATCAGTTCGGCCTCCTGGATCGCGGCCCGGATCGACTCCGTTGTCTCCTCCAGATTGGTCACACGCTCGCCACGGACCCCAGCCGTACGCGCCTGTCCGACGCCCAGGATCTTCAATCCGGGGTTTCGGCGCGGCTCGCCAGTCAGTTCACCGATCACCGCCACCGTCTTGGTGGTACCGATGTCGAGTCCTGCGATCAGATTCGGACGCATGCGGGGGCTACCTCTCAACTTCCGCGGTACCGGACCACAACCTGGTCCTGGTATCGGAGATCAACGGTTCGGGGAGTACGGACGGAATCAGCCGCGATGGCGTGGCCCAGCACGGACACGGCTTCGCGAAGGCGGTACGGTTCGATTTCGAGCGGAAAGCGGAAGAGCACGGCCGGGTCACCCCAGGTCGCCTCGATGCCGTCTCGCGCGATGGTCAGGTCGGAGAGGCGGGCCCAGAAGGTCGGGTCGGACTGCATGCGCTCGGCCACCCTGGCCAGCGGGCGAATGCGGGCCGCGCTGGGCGGTCGCCCTTCCTGGGCCGGATCCTCGGGGAGGCGGATGATGGGCAGATCGAGTGGCACCACGGCCGGATCGACCGGGAGGCGCCGTCCTTCTCTGTCCACAGGCTCCAGGGTAGGCATGGCGACCAGCGCGACAGCCTCACGCTCCCGGATCCGGATCTTGAGTGTGCCGGGCAGAAGCCGCTCAATGCTGGCCTCAAGAATCAGCGGATGCTCCTGCAGATGGCTTTCCCAGTCGCTGAAGTCATCCCATACGCTGGCGCTGTCGGAAATGCCGGCGATCTGAATGACCTGTGCGTGGGTCAGATAGCGCCGACCCTCGACCTCGGTCCCGACCACGTCGAAGGTGGCCATGTGGGTCAGAAGTGACGGCACAAACGTGACGCCCCACGCCAGCAGTGTGACGAGGGTGACACCCAGCAGCATGCGGATCTCGAGTCTAGGCATGGATCGGCGCCCCCAGTCTCGAGAGCAGGGCCGGAGCAACCTGTTC
This sequence comes from Gemmatimonadota bacterium, assembly GCA_041688945.1. Classification (GTDB taxonomy): domain Bacteria; phylum Gemmatimonadota; class Gemmatimonadetes; order Longimicrobiales; family Gaopeijiaceae; genus Gaopeijia. Next base: position 34,732 of record JBDNHE010000037.1, read on the forward strand.
GATCGACCCAGCGCCCATCGTCACTACCACGTCGCCCGCGGCGACCTGCGACGACATCGCCTCCGCCAGCCCGGTGACATCGGCATGGCGGCGGATCGGCGTGCCCCTGGCTTCAACGACCCGGGCAATCAGCTCGCTGTCGACACCCGTGATCGGAGCCTCGCGTGCCGGGAAGATCTCGGTGATCCAGACCTCATCCGCTGCGGAGAGCGTGTCACCGAACTGGTCGGCGAAATCACGCGTACGCGTATAGAGATGCGGCTGGAACGCCACGATCAGGCGGCGCCCCGGAAAGGCATCACGGGCAGCCGAAAGGGTGGCGGCGACTTCCGTGGGATGGTGAGCGTAGTCGTCGACCACGGTCACTCCGGCGCCCTCTCCCAGAATCTGGAAACGGCGGCCCACACCCTGGAACGAAGCCCAGCCCGCGCGGATGGCGGTCCAGCTCACACCGAGGTGCCGGGCGACAGCTGCAGCCGCGAGCGCGTTGCGCAGGTTGTGCAACCCGGGCATCGGCAGCCAAGCATCACCCAGGTCGTTGCCCTGTTCGATGACGCGACAATTCGTGCCAGTCCCCTCTGATGAAACGTCGACCGCGCGCAGCTGGCTGCCCGCCGAGGTGCCGTAGGTGTATCCGGCGTCGCCGACCGAAGCCAGCAGAGCCGATGCTCCCGCGTCGTCCGCGCAGATCACCACCCGGCCACCCGGGCGCAGGGCGCTCAGGAAGATCTCGAATGCCTCGCGGACGCCGGCCAGGTCGCCGTAGATGTCCAGATGGTCAGCCTCGAGGTTCGTGACCACGGCCACATCCGGCTCCAGCGTGTGGAAGGAGCGGTCATACTCGTCGGCTTCGACCACGTACAGGTCGCCGCCCCGGCGGAGATTGCCACCCCATGCCGCCACCGAGCCGCCCACGAAACCGGTCGGATCCTGCCCGCCCTCATCCAGGAGGCGGACCGTCATGGCCGTCGTGCTCGTCTTTCCGTGTGTGCCTGCGATCGCCACGACCCTGCCCGTGTTCACCACGGCACCGAGTGCCTCGGCCCGCTTGAGGACGGGAACGCCCTGTTCGTGGGCCGCAACCAGTTCCGGATGGTCGTTCGGGACCGCCGCTGTGCATACCAGGGCAGCCAGCCCTTTCACGTGAGCGGCATCGTGTCCGGTGAAGATCTCGGCTCCGAGCGACTGAAGGTGCTTGACCGATTCGCCCATCTTGAGGTCGCAGCCGCTGACGCTTCCGCCTTCCCTGATCATGAGTTCGGCCAGGGCACACATTCCGGCGCCGCCGATTCCCATGAAATGGATGCGGCCCTCGAGGGTGCGCAGGTCGATGCGGCTCATGCGGCCCTCCCGTTTATGTGGGGGACCGACGGCAGCAATTCGGCGAGTGCACGTGCGACGTGGTGGGCGGCCTGGGGGCGAGCCCGGTTCAGGGCGGCGGCCCTATAAGACGCCAGTCGACCGGGGTCCGCCATCAGCCCGGCGATCGCACCGGCCAGACGGACACCAGTCAGGTCGGGCTCGGCCACGAACTCGGCACAGCCAGCGTCGGCCAGTGCCCGGGCATTTTGCGTCTGGTGGTCGGCGGCCGCAGTCGGCAGCGGGACCAGAATCGCCGGCAGCCCCCACGACAGGAACTCCGACGTGGCCATGGCCCCGGCCCGGCTCACGGCCAGGGCGGCCAGAGCGAGGGCAGAGGGCATGTCGTCGATGAAGCCCCGCAGATGCACCCATTCGGGCGACCCGGCGGCCCGCCAGGCCTCCGTCATCGCTTCTTCGTGTCGCAGCCCGGTGCCCCAGAGCAGCTGATAGCCGGACGCCTCATTCAGCGAAGAGATCATGGAGACGACGGCTGCGTTCAACGCCGCAGATCCCTGGCTGCCACCTACGATCAGCACCACCGGGAGTTCGGCGTGGAGTCCGAAGGTTTCGCGAGCGGCCGCAGCGTCCACCTGAACCGGCGGTGCGATCGGGTTGCCGCTCACCGAAGACTTCGGCCGCGCTCCGGCCGGCAGCTTGTCGAGGGCTTCCGGAAAGGCGACATGCACCTGACGGGCAAACCGTGAGAGCATCCGGGTAACGAGTCCCGGATGCGCGTTCTGCTCCTGAATGGCCAGCGGCGTCCCGGAGAGCACGGCGACCAGGCCGGCCGGGGCGCTCGCGTACCCGCCGGTCAACACGACCAGGCGAGGACGCAGTTCCGCGAACAGGTCCAGTGCCCCGCACAGAGACCGGATCAGAGCCGGAATCACACCGACGTTGGCAAGCACACCTTTACCCCGGTGGATTCCACGAATCGGCAGCAGGGTGTGGGGCAGCCCTCGAGCGGGAAGCACGCGCGCCTCAATGCCGCGGCGTGCGCCCAGGAACCAGGGCTGCACGTCAGGGCGCGCCTCGGTCAGCGCGTTGGCAATCGCGATGGCTGGGTAGAGGTGGCCGCCGGTTCCACCGCCGGCAAAGATCACCGGGATCTGGAGGCTCGAATCAGCCATGTGCCCCCCTCGGCTTGATCTTCATGCCAAACCGTTCGGCCAGGGTCAGGTCATCGGCCCGCCCCCGTTCGCGCACCTCGTCACTCCAGTCCTCATCGGTTTCACGCGCGATGGCCATCAGGATGCCGATGCAGGCGAGCGTGACCAGCAGGTTGGAACGACCGTACGAGACCAGCGGAAGCGCCAGCCCGGTGGTCGGGACCAGCCCGAGTCCCACCATCATGTGCAGCGTGGCCTGAAGTGCGATCAGGTTGGTGACGCCGAGCGCCAGCAGTTGACCGAACAGATCCGGCGCGCGGCGCGCAATCCGGTAGCCGATCAGGACCAGCCCCAGGAAAAGGGCGAGGACGAAGATGACGCCGATCAGCCCCCATTCCTCGCCGATCAGGGCGAAGATGAAGTCGTTGTGAGGCTCCGGCAGGAAGCCGTACTTCTGCTGCCCTTGTCCGAAGCCCTGCCCGGTGAGGCCACCGGATCCGACGGCGATCATCGACTGCTTGACCTGGAACCCGGCGCCGGACGGATCCGCCAGCGGATTCAGGAACGCCGTCATCCGCTCTGCCCGGAACCCCACCCCCAGTTGCGCCTTCAGAACCGGAGCGACCAGCAGCCCAAGGAACACGAAGTGTCCGATGCGGGCACCGGCGGCAAACACGGTGAGTGCGCCCAGCAGGCCGATCAGGACCGCGGTCGACAGATCCGGCTCCAGCGCGATCGGGACCAGGAGCAGCGCCCAGACCACCATGAAGGGAGCCAATCCTTTTGACATGCTGTTGAACTGGTCCCGCTTCTTGACCGCCATCATCGCGGTCCAGATCACCATCGAGACCTTGGCGAACTCCGAGGGCTGAATGGTGATTCCGATCTGGAGCCAGCGGCGCGCGCCCTTGATCTCCGGCGCGATCGCCTCGGTGCCGGGCAGGATGATTAGCACCAGCAGCGCGATCGTGAACCAGACGATCGGCCAGGCCATCCGCTCCCACATCCGGTACGGGATCCGGGCACAGATCACCAGCGCCACCAGCCCAACCGCCGCTCCAGTCGCCTGACGGACCACAAAGAACCAGTCCGGCAGTCCCTGACGGGTGGCTAGAAAGGACGAAGCCGAGTAGAGCGAGACCAGGCCGAAGCCCAGCAGCGTGAGCGTCAGCGCCATCAGGCCGGCGGGCTCCCAGCCACGACGCCAGCCGAGGTCGGGGAGCTCCAGTCCGGAAAGTGCCAGGTCCATGGGGCGACGAGCCATCAGGCGGCCTCCCCGGCGAGCTCGGTGAAACGCCGACCACGCGCCTCGTAGTTCTGGAACTCATCGAACGACGAACAGGCCGGCGAGAGGAGCAGAACATCCCCTTCTTTCGCTTCGCCACGCGCCACGGCCACAGCTTGGTCCATGCCACCCTCGACCCTCCACAACCGTTCCGGGTTCTGCATGGCGGCGGTCAGGTCGTCGGCAAACCGGACGCCGGCTGCTCCGTAGCAGATGACCGCGCGAACGTGGCCGTCGAGTACCGTGATCAGCGGAGCCAGATCCTCGCCCTTGTCCTTCCCGCCAAGCAGGAGGACGATTGGGCGGGACAGGGAGGTTACGGCGCTGACCGTGGCCGCCACATTGGTGGCCTTTGAGTCGTTGACCCAGAGTACGCCCCGTGATTCCCCGATGGGCTGCAGCCGGTGCGGGAGGGACCGAGCAGTGCGAAGACCGTCGCGGACGCCTTGAACGGAAGCGCCACCCAGGAGCGCCGCGAGGGCGGCGGCCAGGGCGTTGGCAACGTTGTGCCTTCCGAGCAGCGGAAGTTCGGAGACGGGGATCAGGTCGACCGGGCCGTCTCCCCTGCCCAGCGCGGCCAGATCCACACGGAGCGTCCCATCGGCCACCCAGGCGGCTGGCGGCGCCTGGCCTTCAATGCCCGACACCGAGAAGAGGTGCCGGTGGCCGGCTGCCGCTCCGGCCAACTCCAGCACCTCCGGCTGGTCGCCGTTCAGAACCCAGCGCGATGCCGCGGTGGCGTTCATGAAAAGGCGGGCCTTGTCGGCGTAATAGTCGTCGACCGAGGCGTAGCGATCCAAATGATCGGGTGCGAGACCGAGGAGCACGCCCACGTCGGGGCTGAAGTCGACGATGTCGGCCAGCTGGAACGAGCTCATTTCAAGCACCACGCAGGTGGCGTCGGGATGTTCGATGGGGAGCATCGAGGCGGCCGGGGCGAACCCGCCACCCACATTCCCACCCAGCGCCACATCCACCCCTGCACTCTTCAACAGATGGGCGATCAGCACCGAGGCGGTGGTTTTACCGTTGGTTCCGGTAACCGCGATCAGTGTGCCTTCGAGGAACCGAACGGCGAACTCAGGTTCAGCGATCCACGATCGACCACGGGCTCGCAGATCTCGAAAAACGGGAGCTGCGGGAGGGATGCCGGGCGAGGCGACGATGACGTCGGCCGCGGCGATGCGGTCGATATCGTGGCTTCCGAGTTCGACATCGGCTCCGAGCTTTCGGAGGTCGGCTGCACGAGCTGAAGCTGCGGCGTCAGTCTTGAGATCCGAGACATGGACTTCACTTCCCTTTGAGAGGGCGAGGTGGGCCGCGGCAACGCCGCTGGCTCCGATTCCGAGAATGGCGACCGTGCTCATCGAATCTTCAGCGTTGAGACGGCGACCATGGCGCACAGCAGACCCAGGATCCAGAACCGCGTCACCACCTTCGTCTCGGGCCAGCCGAGCTTTTCGAAGTGGTGGTGGATGGGTGCCATACGGAACACGCGACGACCTTCACCGAAGCGTCGCGCGGTGTACTTGTACCAACCGACCTGGATCATGACCGAGACGGTTTCGACCACGAAAACGCCCCCGATGATGACCAGGAGAAATTCGCTCTTGAGCAGGATCGCCATCACACCGATGGCCCCGCCGAGCGCCAGCGAACCCGTGTCGCCCATAAAGACGGAGGCGGGGTGCGCGTTGTACCAGAGGAAGCCGATCGCGGCCCCGGCCAGCGCGAGGGCGAAGATCGCCATCTCACCGGAGCCGGGGAGGTAGAAGAGGCCCAGGTAGGCAGAGGTGTCGACGCGGCCGGTCACGTAGGCGAAGAGCGCGAAGGTGGCGGCTGCGATCGCGGCCAGGCCGGCGGCCAGACCATCCAGGCCATCGGTCAGGTTCACCGCGTTCGACGAGCCGGCAATCACGGTGGCGACCAGGGCAACAAAGAGCGGTGTGGCCAGATTCAGGGCGTAGTCACTGAAGAAGGGGACGCCGGTCGAGGTCGACGGGTAGGCCGACATGGGTTGCATCACCAGATAAACGCCCAGCCCGATGCCGAAAGCGTACTGCCCGAGCATCTTGAAACGCCCGACCAGCCCATCCGTCTTCTTCTGGACGACCTTGAGGTAGTCGTCTACAAAGCCGATTCCGCCCATCCAGACCAGCGCGGCCATGCAGACCCAGGTGTACCGGTTCCCCAGATCTGCCCAGAGGAGCGTCGAGACGACGGCTCCCATGATGATCAGGGTCCCGCCCATGGTTGGGGTGCCCGCCTTCTGAAGATGAGACTCCGGCCCTTCCTCTCGAACCACCTGGCCCACGCGCAGCCGGGTGAGCCAGCGAATCATGGCCGGACCCATGACAAAGGCGATCAGGAGCGAAGTCACGATCGCGCCCGCGGCCCGGAAAGTGATGTAGTTGAAGAGGTTGAAGACGATGTGGATGTCGGAGAGTCCCGGAAGGAGTGCGTAGAACATCAGTGCGCCTTCCCGTGGGCGGGTCCGGCAGCCGGATCATCGGCGGTGGCGGTGGTCCCTGTGGTAACGGTCGAGTCGCTCGGGGCATCGGTGGAGGACGCCAGGCCGAAGTCGGCTTCAAACTTCGGGAGCAGTGATTCCAACCGGACGCCGCGCGAGCCCTTGAGCAGGACGGTGGCGGGGCGCCCAGCGAGTGCCGTGGTCAGCGCGGTGTAGCCGTCCGCCGGATCGGCGATCCGAAGCAGCGTCTGCCCTGCAGCGACGATCGGCTCGGCTACCGCATCGCGCGTGTAGTCGCCCGTCGCGACCACGATCTCCAGGCCCGATGCGATCGCATGTGCCAGCGCATCGGTGTGCACCGCGTCCCGGCGATCCCCCATCTCGAGCATGCTGCCCAGAAAGGCTACGCGGACCCCGTCGCGAGCGGCCAGCAGGTCGATTCCGGCCTGCGTGCTCTGCGGGTTGGCGTTGTAGCAGTCCACGATCACCGACACGTCGCCGAAGCTCCGGACCTCGTTGCGCATCCGGCTCGGCTTCACCGACTCAATTCCGCGGGCGGCATCGCGGACCGGGACACCCAGCCACTCGGCCGCGGCCAGGGCAAGCCAGGCGTCGTAGGCCACATGGCGTCCGGCAGACGCCAGCGTCACCGGCGTTCCGTTCCATTCAAAGGAAACCCGGCCCTCAGCGTCCATTCGCACATTGGCGGGCCTGTGGCTCGCCTGCCCGCTCTCCCCGACCACGCCGACCTCCGGGACGATCTCCCGGGCACGGGCAGGGAGAGCAGCGGGAAGGTCCCCGACGATGGCAGCACCACCCTCGGCACGTCCCCGCAGCAGATCGAGCTTCTCTTCCATGACACCATCAAACGATCCCAGACGATCCAGATGGCTCTCTGACACGGTGGTCAGGAGTGCCAGGTCCGGGCGGGAGATCTTCGCGAGCCGGGCGATCTCGCCGGGCTCGCTGGTCCCCATCTCGATGATCACGACTTCAGCGTCGTCGGGTGCGGCGAGCAGCGTGAGCGGCACGCCGATCCGATTGTTCAGATTCCCTTCCGTCGCGTGTACTCGACGCACCCTCGAAGTGGCCGCCGTCAGGAACTCCTTGGTGGTGGTCTTTCCCGAAGATCCGGTAAGGCCCACGACCGGCACGGTCAGCGCGCGGCGGCGATGAGCGGCCAGATTGCCCAGCGCCATCAGGGTGTCGGGTACGCGGAAGAGCACCAGGTCCGCCGGCACATCGCTCGACGACGTAGAGATCACAGCGCCCACCGCGCCGGCTTCGGCAGCCTGCGGCAGGAAGTCGTGCCCATCGAAGTTGTCGCCGACCAGCGCCACGAACAGGTCGCCCTGCCCGATTGAACGGGTGTCGGTCGAAACACGGGTGAAGGTGCGGCCCTCATCGGAGAACGAGGGCTCGCTGCCCAGCGCCTCATGCACCTCGGCCTCGGTCCATCGGAAGAGGCTCATGCGGTCCCCCTGCGTCGGAGGGCGGCAAGTGCAACGGCCTTTTCATTGAAGGCGCGCTTTTCAGTCCCGATCACCTGGTAGGCTTCGTGCCCCTTTCCAGCCAGAACGACCACGTCGCCGTCCTCGGCGTCTGCGATCGCCCGTCCGATGACCGTCGTGCGATCGACTTCACGGATGAAGGCCGCCTCGCCCAGTCCCGGCTGGATCTGGTCGAGAATCGAGTCCGGATCCTCGGTCCGCGGATTGTCCGACGTGAGGACGGCCAGGTCGGCGAATTCGGCGACGGCCTCGCCCATGGGTGCACGCTTGGCTACATCGCGGTCGCCACCCGCCCCAAAGAGGACGATCAATCGCTTGCGGGTGATCTCGCGCAGCGTCCCGAGTACGTTTCGCAGAGCGTCCGGGGTGTGCGCGAAGTCGATGATCACGGTAACCGGCGAGTCAGCCACGACTTCAAGGCGTCCCGGGATTTGCGGGGCCGTCTCGAGCCGCTCGACCACGGTCTCGAGTGAGACCCCGAGCGCCAGAGCGGCGGCAGCAGCGGCCAGGGCGTTCTCGACGTTGTAGGCGCCGACCAGCGGCAGGCGGACGGCGGACCGCTCATCGCCCTGACGAATCAGGAATCGCGTGCCGGAAGCACCGGCAACGATCCCTTCGGCGATCAGGTCGGCGTCGACATTCCCGGTGGCCGACCAGCTCAGCCGGCGGAAATAGGGCAGACCCTCCCAGGCAGCCTCGTCGGCGTTCACCACCAGCGTGCCATCCGGTCCGACCAGTTCGGCGAGGCCCCGCTTGGCCTTCGTGTAGTTGGCCAGATCGCCGTGGTAGTCCAGGTGATCCTGAGACAGGTTGGTGAAGACGCCGACATCAAAACGGACACCGGCCAACCGACCCTGATCGAGCGCATGCGACGAAGCCTCAAGTACGATCGCCTCGGTCCCCGCTTCGACCAGTGCGGCCATCCAGTTCGACAGCTGGACGGGCCCGGGCGTCGTCAGGCCTTCGCTGCCCGGCATGATCGTGCCGTCGGCCTGCATGACACCGAGCGTGCCGATGCTGGCAGTGGGGCGGTCGTGCGAAAGGATGTGTCGGAGAAGGGCCGTGGTCGTGGTCTTGCCGTTGGTCCCGGTAATCCCGACCAGGGACGCCTTCATCCATGGCGAGCCCGCCAGACAGTCGGCAATAAGCGCCGCTGCCCGGCGGCCATCATCAACGATCAGCTGCGGAACCGGCAGATCCAGTGCGCGCTCCACGACGGCGCCCACGGCTCCGGCACGGACCGCGTCAGCGACGAAGTCGTGCGCGTCAAAGGCGGTTCCGGCCCAGGCCAGGAACAGGTCGCCCGCCTTTACAGCACGAGAATCCTGAGCGGCCCCCAGAACGGCGGCGTCCTCCGAGCCGCGAACCTCTACCGAGAGGTCAGCAGCGCGGAGGAGCTGGGCGATCCCCTGAAGCGTGAAGGCGGGCTTCATCTTGCCCCTCTTCGAGAGCGCAGCCGGATGGTGTCCCCGGGCGAAACCAGTTGACCTGGGGCCGGGAAGATCTCGTCGACCGACCCTCCCTCCCACACAACTCTCAGCCCTCGCTCGTGGATTCGCCGGACCGCGTCACGGATTGGCATCCCCTTCACATCGGGAACCCGGGTCTCGCCCGGCGCGGTCACGAACGCCGCAGGCACTTCATCTCGACGGACCGGTGCAGGCAGAGCCGCAAAGCGATTCGGACCCGTGGATCCGGCCGTCGCATCCGGAGCGAACGACGCCTGGCTGCGGATCAGAGCTCCACGATCCAGCGGAGTCTGGTGGATCGCGAGGGCGCCTTCCATGGTGGCGCGAATCACCGGGGCGGCGGTGGCGCCGCCGTAGTAGACGTTGGAATCGAGGTCGAATTTGACGAACACGACCAGCTGTGGATCATCCGCCGGGAAGTAGCCCGCGAACGAGGAGAAGTACCGACCCTGCTCGTAGCCGCCATTCCCCCATGCCCGCGCAGTCCCGCTCTTGCCGGCGACCTGGAAGGTCTCCAGCTGGGCGTTGGTGCCCGTGCCGTCCTCGACCACCGAGATCAGGACCTGCCCGATATCGTGCGCGATGCTCGCATTGACCACCTGGCGGATCACGCGGGGCGCGACTTGATCCACCACGCCGGGCGTGCGCTCCACCGAGAGGATCAGGCGTGGCTCCATCAGCAGCCCGCTGTTGGCCAGAGCGGCATACGCCATCGTCATCTGAATCGGCGTGACCGCGATCTCGTAGCCGATCGCAAGCGACTGGGGGGACTGGCCCGACCAGCGATCCGGGCGACGCAGGGTCCCCTGTACTTCACCAGAAATGGGCAGGCCCGTTTCGACACCAAAGCCGAAGTCGCGCAGATTCTCGTACTGCTCCTGGGCCGTCATTGGAAGCGCCGCTTTGGCCACGCCGATGTTGGATGAAACCCGCAGGGCGTCCGCGATCGTGATCAGGCCTTCGTCGTGCGTATCCGTGAGTGCGCGGCCATTGATCTGCCAGCGCCCCATCTCGGCGTCAACCGTGTCGGCCAGCGCGCCTCGCCCGTGTTTGAGCACACCCGCGATGGTGAATGGCTTGAGGGTCGAGCCGGGCTCGTACGGCGTATTCAGGGCCGAGAGAGCGTCGTACCGGCCTTCGGCCATCGACACCATCGCCAGGATCTCCCCTGTACGCGGGTCCGCGACGATCAGGTCGCCGCCATTCGCGCCGGTACTTGCGACGGCCTCGCTGAGTGCCTGGTGGGCGATCTCCTGAAGGTCCAGATCGATGGTCAGCTGGACGTCGCCACCGGCAATCGGCTGGGCGACCTCGTAGACCTGACCGGGAATCGGATTGCCTGAACCGTCGCGGGCCATAACCTGTCGGCCCGGCACGCCAGCCAGAACATCCTCGAACCATTGCTCGATCCCGCCCCGGCCGACGCCATCCTGCACCCGCCCAAGGATCCCGCGAGCCAACTCCCCATGGGGATAGTCCCGCTGAAGTTCGCGGGTGATGTGGATCCCGGGTACATCCTTGAGTGCCTCTCGCTCCACCGGGCTGTAGCGGCCGGGAAGCTGCACCCACTTGCGGCTGGTATCCATCGCGGCACGGGCGCGATCCCGGGAAACACCCAGGGTCTCCCGGAGCAGGGTCTGAACTCTTTCGGGATCCAAAACGTTCTGCGGAGTAACGCTGATGATGAACGTTTCGCGACTGACGGCAAACGGAACGCCATCCCGATCCAGAATTCGACCGCGAGCAGCCGGAATCGCCGCGCTCATGCGCTGCTGTTCCGCTGCCTTTTCGCGCCATTCGGACGCGCCCAACACCTGCATGTCGGCGGCTCGGGTCAGGATTGCGGCTCCCGACAGAAGCCAGACACCCAACAGCACGCGTCGGCGCAGGTTCAGACGAGGGCAGGCACGGTCAAAGCGGCTCATTTTCTCGCCCCGGCCAGAATGACCTGTTCGCCGGCGCCTGCGACATGCATGCCCAGCCGGGCCCGGGCTTGAGGCACCACGTGTGCGCGACTGACCAGGTAAACAACCTGCGCCTCTATATCGAGGCGCTCGGCCTGGGCCAGGGAGATCTCGTTCCGCGCGTTGTCCAGGTCGCCCATGACCTCGAACGCCCTGCCCTGTCGCCAGGCGACCAGAGAGAGTGAGGCGAGAAAGGCAGCCACGGAGACCGCTACGCGCATGGGAGTGCCGACGCGGTTCATGCCGCATTCCTCCAAGCCCGAAGCAGCGCGCTGCGAGCACGCGGATTCCGCTGGATCTCGGCCTCGTCCGCCCGAATCGGCTTCCGAGTGATCGTCTCACCCAGTGCTCGACCCCTGCAGTGGCAGATCGGCGCCTCAGGTGGGCAGATGCATGACCTGCTCCACTCACGGAAGGTGTGCTTCACGATCCGATCTTCGAGCGAGTGGTAAGCGATGATCGCGACTACGCCGCCCTTGGTGAGGACTTCCAACGCCACATCCAGAACCTTCTCCAGAGCCTCGAGTTCGCCATTTACGGCGATGCGGAGGGCCTGGAAAATCCGTGCCTTGTCCGACGTGTTCGGCGGACGGGGGTAGACGTGATAGAGAATCCCGACCAGGTCATCGCTGGTGGCCATGGGCGTGTCCACGCGCCGGCGTACGACTTCACGAGCGATGGCCCGTGAACGGCGGTCCTCTCCGTAGCGGTAGAAGATCCGTGCCAGCTCCTCTTCCGATTCCTCGTTGAGGAGGTCAGCCGCCGTACGTCCCTCGCTGGACATGCGCATGTCGAGCGGTGCACCGGCGCGAAAGGTGAAGCCCCGGCGGTCCTCGTCGATCTGGTGCGACGAAACGCCCAGATCAAGAAAGATCCCCTCGACACCTCGGTCGCGGACTTCGATGTCGTCGCCCAACTCGTCAAAGCGCGCCTGGATAAAGCGGACACGTGACCGGAACGCCCCCAGACGGCTTTTGGCCTCGGCAAGTGCCTCGGGGTCGCGGTCGATCGCCAACACGCGGCAATCAGCGCACGCCTCCAGGAGCATCAGGGAATGCCCGCCCCCACCCACAGTACCATCGACGATCAGCGCCCCGGCAGCCGGAGAGAGTACGGCTACCGACTCGGGGCCGAGGACCGGAGCATGGTAGCCGGTGTCGGTCATCCGAAGATCTGGTGTGCGAACTGAGTGAGGCCCTCGCCCTGTGCGTCCTCGACCGTGCTCGTGTAGAGCTGCGGGTTCCACAACTCAACCCGATCAATATTTCCGATAAGGAGCACCTGGCCCTCAAGGGTCGCGTCGGCCTGCAGCCAGGAGGGCACGAGGATCCGTCCCTGCTTGTCCGGCGATACCGGCTGCGCACCGGCCGAAATCTGGCGCACGTGGTTCCATGCCGCCGGATTGCCCTTTCTGAACTCCTTGAGCTTCACCTGGATCGCCGTCCACTCGGCTTCCGGGAAGAGGGTCAGGTAGGGCTTCTCCCACTGCAGCAGCACAAAGCGATCCCCGTCCGCCTCCCGACGGAAGGCGGACGGGAGGGACAGGCGTCCCTTCTCGTCCATCTGATGCTCGTAGCGCCCGTGAAAGTTCACGTGGAGTGGGCCGGTGGGGGATGAAGTGGGGCGAAATGGTACTGAATGGAATAAAGGTACCCCGCCAACCCACGACGCGCAAGCATGTTTTTTGGGAATTATTCAGGATTGGCGAACGGATGCCGAGGCCCTCGAAGCCCGCGCCACTGCTTGCTTTTGAGACTTTCATAGCGTCAGGCCACAAACCCAATTCCGAACGAAACCCGAAGGCCGGCAAGGTAAGAATCTGCCCCATCCCACTTCTCCCCACGGCTCACCCGGAGGGGCGAAAGCGGTCCTTTCAATGGCTGGTGGGCAAAAAAAAACGGCGCCGCAGGTTTCCCCGCGGCGCCGTCACCTTCATTTCCCGGTCAACCCGGGAGGCCCATCTCCGTCTTACTTGCCGCCGCGACGGATGATGGCGTCCTGCATCTCAATGTACTGATCCGCACCACTCAGCATCTGCTGCAAATTGATGCCCCGCTCCTGGGCGTAGGCCGAAGCACCGCCCATCAACTGCCGTGCCTGGCGGAACATCGGTAGCGCAGTCTGGGCCGTCGCAACGGTGCTCGCCCTGGCTGCCGCTTCGGGGCCACATCGACACGCGGCGATCCCCTGGTTATACAGGATGTAGCCATGCCAGAAGTTGTACTCCATCGTGCTCGCCGCTGACAGGCCTTCGAACCCATTCGCAGCCACGATTCCCTCAAGCGCATAGGCCCAGTTCTTCCGCTCCGGCGCGATGCCCTTGTTGTAGGCGTCGCCGAAAATAATTCGCGCGATGGTGTCCGGATCCGCGCCACCCTGAGTGACGGCCCTCCGGAGAATCGGCAGCGCGTCCGAGCGACGATTGGCCTGCAGCAGGATGTTCCCCTGACGAGCGTACAGGTCGGGGTAGTTCGGATCGATCGACTCAATCCGCTGGTAGGCGGCAATCGCGTCATCGATGCGGTCCAGCCGGCGCAGCGCATCGGCGTAGGTGGCCCAGATGACGGTCTGATCCTGGAATATTGCCAGGATCGACTCGGCAGCGGAAGCCGCGTCCGCAAGGCGATTCATCTGAACGTTCGCCAACACCACGTTCCGCAGCTGGCCAACATCCATCGAGTCCCGACGGATGGCGAAGACCGCCATGTAGTTCTCGATCGCGCGGCTGTAGAGCCGAGCGACGTCGGCCGGCACCGGATTGTTCGGTCCGGGTTGGAAGCCTTCCGGGAGGAGGGCACGCGCCGCCGAGAACGAATAGTTGGCGATGTCCGCCTTCAGGTCTAGCGACTCGGGATCCGACTCAAGGCCCTGTTCGGTGATTGCGACGGCGCCTTCGGGGTCACCCGCAAGCGCCATGTCATACGCGATTCGCCGACGTACCGTCACAGCGTCCGGGACGATCTCGAGGTATCGCGAGTAGTAGTCACGCCCGGCATCTTTGTCTCCCTCAGCAGTCGCAAGAAACCCGCCCAGGTTGAGCCCCGCTTCGTGGTAGGGGTTGGTCGCCAGGACTGCCTCGACAATCCCAAGAGCATCTGCATTGCGCTCCATCTTCCACAGCACAAACGCCTGCTGGTAGTGAACCTCGTTGTCGTCAGGGTTCAGCTCGTAAGCCTGATTACAGTTGTCCAGCGCCCGCACCCAGTTCTCTTCGTTGGAGTACTCGTAGCAGTAGGCACGGCGGCTCACCTGCTGAACGAAGCCATCAAAGGCGTCAACGATGTGCTGCGCCGCCTCCATCTTCCTGTCCTTGTGGATCGTCAGATCCGGCACAGGAAAGACCTGGCTCGCCTCAATGTTCACGATCTGAATCTGAGTCATGACCCGGTTGTCGCCCTGCTCCACATAGTTCATGCAGATGGCGACCTTGGCATTGACCTGGGGGCTGAACTGACGTGTGGTCAGGCAAGTCAGGTCCTCCATGTCCACGTCAAGGCGACGCAAGTTGTCGCGAATCTCGTCTCGAGTAATAGGCTGGTGCGTCGGCATCGCGTTTACCATCTCGCGAAGCTCCTTGGCAACATCCCGTCCGAAGTTGCGATTGGCGCCCTGCATCGCGAAAAAGTCAGGGATCAGGACGCGGAAACGCTGCTGGCCGCTCACTTCCCCTGCACTCATGGCAGGGAGCACAACAAGCGCCAGGGCGAGAGCCATCACACCCAGCTTCATCCGTCCGAACATGGAGGTAACTCCTGGGCCTTTCCGGCCCGGTGGTAATTCGTCTCGTGGCCGGTGAGGGCCGCGACATCATCCAGAGTACTAGTACTAGACTTCAATCTTGAAGGATCCGTCCCGAAGAAATTTCCAGAACGAAACCACCCAATCTATCCGGAGGGCGAAGAGGTGGTCAATGCAAAGTGCTGCAACACATGGTCACACCCCTGAAACCGCATCCCGCGTGCCCTCCGGGGGCGGTTCATCTTCATCATACCCGAAACCCGCCCGCGGATTACAGGTGAAGCGCCCCCGGAAAGGGACCGTCATAGCCGACGGGTAGCCGGCGGCTAGCCGACCGTGATCAGAACGGTCCGTCCCGATCCTCAATGGCTGTGCGGACTTCCGGTGGGAGTGGCTTTGAAGTGCCGGCCGCGAAGTCATACATCACCTGCACCGTCATCCCCGACACCAGGAGCGCATCATCTTCCCCCCGAACCTCGTACTCCATGTGGAAGTGCTTTTTGCCCAGGCGAGACACACGGACACCGACGGACAGGGTCTGGGGCCACAGCACACGCTGGTGCCATCGGATCCGGGTCTCTGCCAGGACGTAGTCGATTCCTTCCAGACCCTGCCTGCCAACAACCTTGGTCCAGTAGGCCGCCCGAGCCTCCTCGAAGTAGACGAGGGCGTGCGAATGGTGGGCGTGCCCACCGATGTCGATGTCCTTGAACCGTACATCGACCGGCTGGACGAAATGGAACACGGGTTGATCCAAAGCGGGTTCTCCCTTTGCTTCTCGTGACTTCTGCTTACTCCCGGCTGCTTATTCCCGGAGACTGGTCTAGCGTATGGCGAGCCAAATCACAACTCCAAGTGTGATCGTGGTGGGTGGTGGCGTGATCGGCCTTTCGATTGCCCATCGGCTGGCCGGTACCGGCTCGCGTGTGACCGTGATCGAGCGCGACGTGGCCGGTCGAGGAGCCAGTTGGGCAGCGGGGGGAATGCTGTCTCCTTTGGCCGAAGCGGAGAACCCCGGACCCTTTCTGGCGATGGCCATGGCCTCGCACCAGGCATGGCCGGAATGGACCGCCAGTCTTGAGGCGCAGGCCGAAGCGGACGTGGGGCTTCACCTGGACGGAAAGACGCTCCTGGCCTTCGACGATGAACAGGCTGCCCGGCTTCGCACTCGTTTCGAATGGCAGAACGCGGCCGGCCACGAGGTAGGCTGGCTGTCGGCGACCGAGGTTCGGGCGATCGAGCCCGCCGTGGCCGAGAGCGTGGTCGCCGGCATCCACCTGCCCCACGATGGCCGGGTCAACAACCGGGCGCTGCTGGCGGCCCTCCGCGAAGCCTGTGCTCGGCGGTACGTGCGAATCCGCGAGGGTCTGGAGGTGACCAAGCTCACCAGCAGCGAGGGTCACGTGGTGGGGGTCGAGACGACAATGGGGCCCGTGCGGGCCGACCTGACGATCGTTGCCGCGGGTGCCTGGACACCGGGACTGGTGGGCGAGACGCCCCGGCCGGTGAAAGGGCAGATGGTCGAGCTGGCTCCCGTGGGGCGGCCTGTGAACGGCGTCATCGCGGCCCCGGGTGCCTATCTGATTCCACGCGACACGCCGTACGGCCATCGGATCGTCGTCGGGGCGACGATGGAGGACGCGGGGTTCGATTTGTCCATAAACGAATCGGCCATCCATGAACTGCAGTCCGCTGCTGTCCGTGCTGTCCCGGTTCTCGCCGCCGCCGAGCGGACGGATGCGTGGGCTGGCCTCCGGCCGGGCTCGCCGGACGACCTGCCTGTCCTGGGGCCGGACCCGACACGCCCGGGCCTGATCCACGCCCACGGACACTATCGAAATGGCGTGCTGTTGGCTCCCATTACGGCCATCTGGATTGAAAGCTGGGTCCTGGGTGTGGATCCACCCGGCGCCGAGGCATTTCTTCCCCGATAATTCGTGCTGGCTCCGGAGAAGTGACGGGCATTAGCTTTAGACATGCTCAGACGACTCCCAGTATCCGCCAGACTCCCCCGCCCCGCCGCGGCAGGGCCCTTCCATCGTCCACTGCTCGCCCTGACGCTCATGGCGACGGTTGGCGGGTGTGCAACCGGACCCGGGACGCAGACGCGTGCCGAACCCGATTTCTCGGCCGCGTCCTGGCAAGCACTGGTTCAGCCTCGGCCCGTAGCCGTCGCAGGGGCGCCGAGGGTGTCCGTTGCGGAAGCCCTGCTGACCGCGGATCCATGGGGCCTGCCACAATCCGGATCGGCGCTGGCTCTTACCGAGCTTGTTTCCGTCGACATGCTGGAGCGCCGGGATGTCAGTTTCGTGGAGCGTCGGCGATTTACGCCTGCTGCCGAGCGTCAGCGCCTGGGCCTGCCTGCCCCGGCCGGTCAGCCACCGGTCGGCACCTCGGCGGGCGCCGAGTGGATGCTTCACATCACGGTCGTGACCAATCCGGCAGTCCCGGGTGCACTCGACCTGAGGCTGGTGCATGTCGAGTCGGGAGCCAATCGCGCAGGCTGGCGAGTCGCGGTGCCCGTGGAGGCTGATCTGGTCGGGCTTGCACGGCTGGTCGTGGGTTCGGTGATGCTCCAGCTCAATGAGCTCGCGCTGGGCGTCGCCCGGGACGCATCAGCCCCCGTGGTGAGCGACACATACGCCGATTCTGCTGTCCCCGGCGGTGCGACCACCGCATTTCTCAACGGGGTCCGGTGGGAGGATCTCTATCGCTGGGAGCTGGCCCGCGCGTCGTACGAATCCGCCCTGGCCCGCGCCAACGGCAACTTCCGCGAGGCGGAAACGGCGCTGCGACGGACGGCCCGGTTACGATCGGGGGGATCGCTCGGCGGGTCGTGAACCGAGAAGGCTGATACAGGACGCTGGCGAAGGGACGCCTTTTCACCCCACTTTGCCCGGACCCTCATAACTTCTTCGCACACCGACGGTTTTTTCGTGGCAAGGAAAGATCCTATCTCTTCGCCTGCTGCTCAGCCCAGCACAGGGCTATCCGTCCTCCTTGTAGAGGACAACGCCGCGGAAAGATGGCTCTATACGGAGATCCTCCGAACGCGCGGGCATACGGTCACTGCCTGCGGTGATGCCGATCAGGGCTGGGAGTGCTACTCCTCGGGGGAATATCCTCTGATTTTGTTGGATCTCCAGCTCCCCGGGGGCGTTGACGGACTGTCGTTGTGCCGCCGGATCCGGGAGCGGGAGGTGGGCAAGCGATCAATCATCCTGGTCGTGACCGGCCGCGACGAAGCCGAGACGCTTGAGGCGGTCCTTGAGGCGGGGGCAGACGACTACATCCGAAAGCCGGTCGATGTCGGGCTGCTGAATGTCCGCCTGGCGATTGCCGAGCGTGAGGCCGAGCGTGAACGTCTGCGACACCAGACGGACGTCGCGCTTGAGCAGACCAGCCTGGAACTGCAGACGCTCTTCCGGAATCTGGATGACGTCTTCTTCTCCATCGACCTGGTCGAGCAGCGGCTGATCCAGGTGTCTCCTGCCGCGAAAACGCTGCTGGGCTACACCCAGGAAGAGCTGCTTGAGCGTCCCGATCTCGTGTCCTCGCTGATTCTTCCTCCAGAGGCGCGTACCCGACTCGAGAGCCAGGCGATCGCCGAGCCCGGGGCCAAGGTGGTCCACCCGTTTTCGATCCGACTACCGGATGGTAGCGAGCGTTGGGTCCAGGCGAACTACAAGCCGGTTCTTGAGGCGGGATCCATCCGGCGCATTGATGGCGTCCTTACCGACGTTACGGAACGTCAGCGAAGCCAGTTGGAACTGGCGGCCCGGAACCGGGAGATCGCCACGCTCGCGCGCCTGACCGAATTGGCGCTGTCCGCCGGTTCGGAGGATGAGGCATACCGCGAGATCCTGGAAGAGGCCAGCCGATCGACGGGCTACCCCATCGTCATTCTAGAGGAATGGGATTCAGCCCGGGATGTCCTGATCGTCCGGCACGCCCGTGGCCTCCGAGCGAGCGTGGAGGAACCTCTCATCTTCCCGGCCCATGAGACGATCTCGGGGCAGGTGGTACACGAACGGAAGCCGGTCGTGGAGACCGACCTCAGAGGCAACCGCCGGCACCGGGCTACGGCCCTGCTGGACCTTCAGCTCAAAACCTACATCTCCTTCCCGCTTCTGACCGGGAACGATGCGCGTGGGGCACTCACGCTCGGTCACACGGAAGCCCTCCGGCCCGAGCCCCGGCTCATCCGGATGGGAATGAGCATGGCATCGGCGATCGCCTCACACATGGATCGCCTGGCGGCTCAGGAAGCCTTGAGGGACAGAGAGCAGAGCTACCGCCAGTTGGCCGGGGCACTTCAGCAGGCCAATCAGGAACTCGAGTCCTTCGCCTATTCGGTCTCCCATGACCTGCGCGCCCCTCTGAGGACCATGCAGGGCTTTGCGCACGCTTTGCTGCAGAACCATGGCGAGAGCCTGGACTCCGAAGCAAAGGACTTCGCCAACCGGATCATCAGGTCGGGTGAGAACGCCGAGCAGCTCATTTCGGATCTTCTCGCTTACAGTCGTCTGAGCTTTGAAAATCTCGAGATGCAGGACGTGGACCTGGCAGCGGTGGTGACCGAAGTGCTTGACCGGCTCCAGGGGGACATCAAGACCCGGGACGCGCTGATCAAGGTCGACAAGGATCTGCCGCACGTGCAGGCCCACCATCTGACTCTGGTCCAGGTCACGGCCAACCTGATCTCGAACGCCATCAAGTTCGTGCCAGAGGGCGTCCGGCCCGAGATCCGCATTTCGGTGGAGCGCCTCTCCAACGATGCCGTGAGCCTGGAAGTGCTGGACAACGGCGTCGGCGTTCCCGAGGACAAGCGCGAACGTGTCTTCCGGGTGTTTGAACGCCTCTCTGATCAGGCCCACCGCGAAGGAACCGGGATCGGGCTGGCAATTGTGCGGCGAGGGATGGAGCGGCTGGGAGGGACGGCCAGCGTCGACGCACGCCCCGGCGGCGGTTCGATCTTCCGAGTCACGATTCCGAATCGACGCCCCAGCCGGATCTGAGTAGGAAATGAAAAAACCGGCGGCCGGCTCACTGAGGGTCAACCGCCGGCTTGCACCGAGTTCAGGCAGAGATCAGCCGCCGATCAGGCGAATCCGGCCGGAACCCGTGTCGACCATGATCCGACCGCGGCCATTCCCCACACGTCCGCGGAAGTAGTCGCGGCTCATGCGCTCAACGGCGACTTCGAACCCGACGTCGATACCGCCAGAACCGGTGTCCACTTCGATCTCTGCATCGAGATCCCTGGGAAGCCGGAGCGTCACACTGCCTGATCCCGTGTCGACTTCCAGTCGATCCACCGCGCCGATCACCTCCACTTCTACCGAACCTGACCCGGTGTCGACCAGGACTTCCGGGACGTTCATTCGGCGGAGCACGACGCTACCCGATCCGGTATCCACATTCACTTCCGGGGCACGAACGTTGTCCCCAGTCACCCGACCCGAGCCAGTGTCCACATGGACGAACGGGCCCTCGATGTCGCTGACCTCGACACTCCCCGATCCGGTGTCGATCTCGACCTCTCCGGTTACTCGGACCGCCGTCACGCTGCCCGATCCTGAGTCGATGCTCAGGTTACCGGTCATCCCGGCCACGTCGATGCTTCCCGCATGATTGTCCAGATTGAGATCCGCCCGGACGTCGGTGACCTTCATCTCCGACATTCCGGCGTAGATCCGAACGTCGTGTCCCGACGGAACCGAGATCCGCAGGTTCGCATGAGCGTCCATACCGCCCGCGCGGCTACTGATCCGCACCCGGTCACCCTGACGATCACCGCTATCTCCGAACGTCCCCTCTGAGCGGATTCGCATCTCGGAGTTGTAGTTCCCCCGGGTCCCCTCGGGCCGGTAAAAGATGTCGTCATCGGGGTAGATCACTCGCAGGGCGGTCCGCCCACTGATTTCGTCCACCTCGACCGAGAGGCGGCCAGCGTCAGCGCCACCGCGTTCGATCTCGACCACCACCTGATTGCCACTTCCGGTAACCACTTCAACGGTGCCGGCGACGTTGTAGATCGAGACCATCCGTCCGTCCAACCGACGGGTGTCCTGGGCGGTCGTCGCGACCGCCGTCGTAGCCAGAAGCGCCAGGCCCAGCGCTGTATTCTTCCAATGATTCATTTCGATTGATCCTTCGGAGTTGGCCGCCGTTCGGGATCAGCGGATTCTGATTGACCCGTTAACAGTCCGGACCCGCAATTCGGGTCCACCCTCACCCAGCATCCCCTGCGCCTGACGACGTCCCAGCCGCCCATTGAGGCGCAGCGGGATATCGCTCTCCAGATCGCCATTCATCCAGCTTGCATCAAGGTCGGCATTCAGGTCGTCCGCAACGTCCAGGATGACCGAACCGTTGACCGTTTCGAAGCGCGCATCTTCCCGCATGACATCGAAGGTGGCACGGACGTCGCCGTTGACCGTGCTGGCCTCCGCCGATCCGGTCGTCTCCAACTCGACGTCCCCATTGACCGTACGGGCCACAACGTCAGCCTTCAGATTTTCAATCTGGATGTCGCCGTTCACCGTACGTCCGTGGAAGCGGACATTGGCCGGCACGCGGACTTCCCAGTCCACCTGGGTGTCGTTGCGACGCACGCTCATCTGTCCGTCATCGCCCACGCCGCACTCGTTATCCCGTCGGCTGTCATCGGGCGTCGGGTAGAGCGCACAGAGTGTCACTCCGCCCCTGTGCTCAATTATTTGGATGGTCACGGACTCGGGGTCACTGCGCCGCGCACTCTTGCGGGCCAGAACCTCAATCCGGTTTCCACTGGCCGGCATGGCGCTGATCTCGCCGGAGATCCCCTTGATCTCCAGGATCTCGCCGGCTCCGATCGAACCGTTCCATTCGAAGTCTGCGCCTTCGACACGGGGACCGGAATCCTGATCCCGGTCAGAGCGGTCATAGTCCCAGTCGTTCATTCCGGACCAGTCCCAATCGGCCTCGCGAAGCGCCTCAGAAAAATTCTCAGACCAGCGATCTCCCCACCGCTCGCCCAGCTCCTCGAAGCGCTCCCCCAGTTCCTCCATCCGGAACGAAAAGTCCGAATCTTCATCGAACGCACGCTCCATTCGGAAGGCTGCACGCTCCAGCGCGACGGCAAGCCGGTCGCCGAAGTCTTCCCAGCGCCGGTCGTCCCGGCGGTCGTCCACACGTTGCGCCATCAGCGCGACGGGCATTGCCGTCACGAGCGTCGCCGCGAGCAGGACTCTCTTCCACGTCTTCATCATCATTCCCATTCCGGATAAGTGTCCGTTCATGTTCTGATCGATCGACGCCCAAGGCGCCCTTACCTGCGAAGCAGGCGTATGTCTCCATCGAAATTCTGAATCAGGATTCGGGCCTGGCCGTTTCCCAGCTCGAAGCGGAGAGCCTGACCGGCCCCCACCCCACCAACCCTGACGGGAAATTCGCTCTCAAAGTTCCCGTCAATCGTCGAGACCTCGAACCGCCCTCCGAAATCGGCGGGCAGGCGGAGAGTGACATCTCCGCTATGGGTCACGAGCGACAGGTTCCCGCGGGGCCCAACCTGTCCGTCGAAAACGATGTCTCCATCCAGCGTCGTCGCCTCGACCACATTGGCCTCAATGCCTCGGAGCGACAGGTCTCCATCAATTCCAGAATCCCGTCGCCTGGCACATGGCGCATCTCGCGCTTTCGCGCCGATGCCCGGCGAGTCAGGATCAGATTCACTGCCAGCCGGTGCAGCCAGGTTGAGAAGCTGCTGTCGCCGCGGAAGGTCCCAAGCTTGGTCCAGGCCCGGAGGTAGACTTCCTGGGTCAGATCGTCCGCGCTCTCCTGGCCAGCCATGCGGCGGGCCAGGGCGTGGATCCTGGGTACAGTGTCCCGATAGAGGCGCTCGAACGCCTCCGCGTCTCCCTGCGCGGCCAAGGCTGCATCTTTCCCGGGATCCATTGGCTCCAGCTTCAAAGCGATTGCAGTTCTCATCCGTGGCCTGGGCCGATTCACTCTTGGTGCTCGTATGGTTGGACTGCGCGAATCGGCCGCGGGTTGTAACCTTCCCATACAGTCGTACCGGTCGCCAGTGTGGTGTATCAAAAGTTCGGGAGCCACCTTATGCGTCGAGGTGCCGGATCCTGCAACCGACTGCCAACCTTGGACCCGGAGCCTGTTTTGCAGCCGATCGACTTTACCGCCGTACTCGCCATCTTCCTGGGCATGATGGTCGTGCTGATCCCGATCACTGGACTTACCGCGCGCTTCGCCCTCAAACCCGTTGTCGAATCGTTTGCCAAGATCTTCCAGAGCAAGGGGGTCGAGGAATCGCTGGCCATCACCGACCGACGGGTTGCCCTGCTTGAGCAGCAACTCGAGGTCATGGACGAGACGGTCCGGCGACTGACGGACGCTCACGACTTCGACGCCCAACTGAAGGCCGGCCGGAGCAAGGCGCTTCCGGCGAGCGAATAGCGTCCGCAGTTCCACTCCGGGCCTCATCGGAGTTACCACAGCGCCTCCCGGGGGTTGCCCGGGTCCGGGCCCGCGTTCATTCTGGCCCCATGGCGCTCGTAACGCGGCTCGCCTCACGCCTTCAACAGCCTTCAAGTGTCCATCGAAGTAATCGCCCACCGCGGGTACAGCGCGGTCACCCCAGAAAACACTCTCGCCGCCGTCCGTGCGGGACTCAAAGCTGGCGCACATTCGGTCGAATGGGACGTGCAGGTCGCTTCGTGCGGGACTCCCGTCCTGATGCACGACCCGCACCTCGGCCGCACAACCAACGGAGTCGGGCCCGTGAGGCGCCGCACCCTTGGTCAGCTTCAGGCGCTGGATGCCGGAAAGTGGTTCAATCCTTCGTTTGCCGGTGAGAAGATCCCTTCTCTGGCTGAAGCGTTGGACCTGGTTCGCCCGACCAGCGCAGCTGTGTACTGTGAGGTGAAGGGCTACCGCGAGCTGGAGGATCTGGATCGAATGGCCAGAATCGTTCGCGACAAGGAGATGACATCGCGCACCATCTTCATCTCGATGGACTATGGCGTGATCGACCGGATTGGTGGCCAGGACCCTGAGGCAGGCCTCGGCTACATCGTAGAGGAGGCAGGTCGCTTCGACGACGCTCTGGCCCGTGCGAAGGTGGCGGGCGCCCGAGGGCTTCTGGACTTTGACTACCGGTTGCTCATCGCCGATCCCAGCTTGGTGACGCGAGCACGAGAGGCCGGCGTCCAGGTTGCGGTCTGGACCGTGGATACGCGGGGCGACGCGGAGGCCCTGGTCGCACTGGGTGTCAAACGCCTTACAACGAACCGCGTAAAGGAAATGAAGGCCTGGGCCGATTCGCAGTCCTAGTGTAACGGGTGAAGGCTGAGCGCCGAGGCGTTCCTCTGGGGAGCCGCCTTCGCTAAGGCTCAAGCGGCAGCCGGAAGCTGAACCGACTGCCCTCCCCTTCGGTGCTGTTCACTTGGACGGTGCCACCGTGTGCCTCAACAATGCCCTTTACGATCGCCAGTCCCAGCCCCGCTCCATCGCGCCCCGCCCCCGCCGGTCGCCAGAAGCGATCAAACAGGTGATCCATATTCTGCGCAGGGATTCCGGAGCCATTGTCCATGACGGCGATCTCGACGGCTGATTCCGGACTGGCCTCACAGACCGAAGCCTGGATTGCAATCTTGCCGCCTCGGGGAGTGTGCCTGAGGGCGTTGCCCAGCAGATTCTGAAGCACCTGAAGAATGCGGTCGCGATCAAGTGGCGTCACAGGGAGGTCATCCGCCCACTCT
The DNA here is from genome assembly GCA_041688945.1 of Gemmatimonadota bacterium. Classification (GTDB taxonomy): domain Bacteria; phylum Gemmatimonadota; class Gemmatimonadetes; order Longimicrobiales; family Gaopeijiaceae; genus Gaopeijia. Next base: position 59,398 of record JBDNHE010000037.1, read on the forward strand.
TGAGTCACGATCACGCCCTTGTCTCTGGAGGCTCGATCAATGTCGGTGCGGGCCTGTTCCAGGAGCGAGTCGAGCGCCTCGGGTGCCGGACGGACGGGGAGCCTTCCAGCGTCGATCCGGGCGACATCCAGCAGGTCGTCGATCAGGCGGTGCATCCGATCGGTGGCATCGCGCACCAACTCCAGGTGCTTTCGGCGCTTCGCCTCATCGAGAGGGACGTCGAGCAGAAGCTCGGTGGCCGCTGACACGGAACTCAGGGGACTCCGAAGGTCGTGTGAAACCACGGCTATCATTTCCTCCCGGGCGTTCAGGGCTTCGCGCAGCCGGGCCTCGGCGTCTTTGATCTTGGTCAGGTCGGCCACCGTCAGCACCGCGCCACGGACCGCCCTGCCGTCCACCAGGGGTCTGAGCGACCAGAGCACGGGCACGGCGGCGTGATCCCTCCGTGGATGGGAGACTCCCTCTTCGGACTGCACAGTTTGTCCCTCCGAGAACGCCCGCTCAATCTGACACTCCTCCGGGGCGTGGTCGGACAAGGTGCCGTGAATGACGTCGTGCGCTCCCCGGCCCTTGGCCGACTCTTCCGAAATGCCCAGCAGCCGGGTTGCCGCCGAATTCAGGCGGGTGATCCGTCCAGCGAGATCGAGCGAGAGCACGCCGTCCGCGGTGGCTTCGAGCACCGCGTCAATGTCGCGGCGGGCCCGCACGGCCTCCTGCTGACCAGACATCGCGTCCCGATTCAGGCCCTGAAGACGGCGGGCCAACCCGGCTACCGCAGCAGTGCCCGTCAGGGCAAGAAAGACCAGCCCGATGGTGATCAGGAGCTGCAGCTTTCGCGCGTCGTCCATCCGTTGGCGCGCGTCCTGCACCTCCCGGTTCAGCGCCTCCCTCAGATCGGTACTCGCGCCGACAACGTCCTCATAGCGCGCGCGGTCTGCCCGAACCAGGTCCGCCAAAGCGTCCCGAGCCGGCAACACCTCAAGCGCAAAGACATGCCCAAGCTGCCAGGCGGTCGCCGCATTGGCAAGCGGCAGATAGAGGGACTCGATGCGCAGATCCAGACCATCGATCCGCAGATCCAGTCGTCCCAGGAGCGTCCGCAACTCACCCCCGACTCGACGTTCATCAACCGAAACCAGGTTGTAGCGGTCGCGAGCCGTGGTCGACGCAGTAAGCAGGTATTCCTGCAGCGACGACATCTGCCGGGAATGCAGGGCGGCCAAGTCAGCGGCCAGGTCGCGAGCCGGCTCCAGTGTCCCGAGGATCTCGTCCTCGACAATGGTGACCCGCATCGACGCCCAGACCGGGATCAGTGCCAGGGCCAGCAGGGTGGCGGCAATGAAGATGATGGACCGCGGCACGCCGATCCGGGCTCGGTTGTCAGGGGTCACGCCGAGACCTCTCGGTTCGCAACCGACCCGAGGACTCGCTGCAGCACGAGGTCGGCCAGCGTCCGGGCCAGCTCCGGGTCGTTCGCATCCAACAGAATCGGGCCGCCATCGCCGTCGGCCATGGGCTGGTCCGAGATTCGGGCGAGAAAGCGGTCTCTGTCGGGCCCGTCGGGGCGCCACAGGGGCGACTGATCACGGCTGCCCGTAAGGCTGACCTCAAAGGCGGGCACGCCTTCCTGCTTCCATCCCTCCGCGACTACGATGTCGGCGTCAGCCAGATACCGTACCGCCAGCGAACCAAGGCCCGGCTCTCCCGCTTGCGGCCAACTCCCCATGACAGCCATCTGATCGCGTCCCGATAGCAGGACTCTGGACGCCCCGGCCGACGTCATTCGATCGGAGTCCGTGCCGGCCTGGTCCAGATTGAAGCCATGTCCCCGCTTCAACGCCATGACCTTGAGACCGCGGCTGGACAGCTCCCGTATCAACGAGGCCGCGACGGTAGTCTTGCCGGAGTTCTTCCATCCCTGGACCGCGACGATCGGCGGGACGATGGGTGCCGCAGCCCGGTCCAGATCCTCCACATGATTCACATTCAACAGCGTTCCGGAATGGCCCGCCACAGCGTCGAGCTCGGCTTCCGTGACCCGCGCTACCGTCACGCCGTCCTCGACCAGTCCATCCAGCCACGCGCGTAGCGCCAGCCGGGGCCGCTCACTGGCGACCTCGCGATCGAGCCACCCGGTGAGATGGTCCGTCAATCCGACGCCGTAGACGCCGGCCAATGGCTGAGGTCCATCTGCCCCCTCGGCGACCACGGTGGACGACGACGGGTCGGGCAGCGAGCGCCAGGCGCGGATCAGAGCAAGAACGGCGGGCGCGCTCATCCGGACCAGGTCCACCGCCAGGACGACCACACCCTCGGCCCCGGCCTCCCGACACGCCACAAGCCCGGTCTCAAGCCCGGCCAGAGGACCGTGTCCAGGTCGGCGGTCGACACGTCCCTCGACGCCATCCCGGCTATCGCTGCTTCCGACCCTGAGGATCCGGCCGGTGCCCGGAAGAAGCGCGGCCCTGAGGCGACTCTCGAACGAACCCCCGGCTGGCAGGACCGCAGAATCCTTTGGGCCTCCGAATCGACGACCCTGGCCACCCACCAGAATGACACCCAGCAGCTGCGTCACTGATCGGCTCCGGGCAGGACCCGCTCGGCCCCCGAGTAGATATTGAACCCGCCATTGCGCACGAACCCGACCAGGGTCATTCCGAACCGTTCCGCCAGATCGATCGCCAGAGAAGAAGGCGCTCCAACGGCGACAATCATGGGAATCCCGGCGGCCAGCGCCTTCTGAACGATCTCGAACGAGAGACGTCCGCTCACCGCCATGACCCGGTCTGCGAGAGGCAGCTCACCCGCCAGAAAGGCCTCGCCGATCACCTTGTCGACCGCGTTGTGCCGACCGACATCTTCGCGCACCGGCGCGGCACTGCCGTCGGCCCGGAACAGCCCCGCTCCATGCAGACCGCCGGTCCGCTCAAACTGTGGCTGAGATGCCCGCAGGCGGTCGGGCAACTCGATGATCTGCTCATGCGATAGCGCGATCGTGCCCGCCGGAAGAAGAGCGCATCCCTGCAGTTCCACCGCCTCGATCGAGGCCTTTCCGCAGATCCCGCACGAGGAGGAGGTGAAGACGTTCCGGGACAGCCGATCCAGGTCGACGTCGGCGGTGCGCAGCCGGACCTCGAGCACATTGTAGTCCTGAGCCGCCTCACCTGAGCGACAGTAGGTGATTTCCTGGATCTGCCCCCGTGAGGTCAGTACCCCTTCGGAGATGAGAAAGCCGGCAGCAAGCTCGAAGTCATGCCCGGGCGTCCGCATGGTAACCGCGATGCTTCGGACCTCTCCGCGACCGCCATCCGCTGAGGGCAGCGCCAGCCGGACCTCCATGGGCTCCTCGACCGAAACCACGTCCTTGGCACGACTGACCCGACCGTCTTTGAGACGGTGGATACGCACGGGAACGCTGCTTTTTCCGGGTCGGGGCATGGACTTGTCCAGGGAGTCGGGTGCCAACACCACGCACGGCGGGCAGCCCAGAATTGAATAGGTGGAAGCTCCACCGGCCGGCGTCGGTCCGTCAAGCTGGCGTCAGCGCATGTTCACGGGCGCCATGAGACCCGCCACGCATCCTCGACGTGCTCGATCGTCCAGCCGCCGCAACCGTCGGGCGTGATTGCGATCGCATCCAATCGATACTCGTCCCTGGGGTCGCCGTGCTGGCGAATCCACCACTGGGCGACCCGTTCGATCTCCTGGCGCTTCTTCCATGTGATGGCCTCCAGCGGGTGACCCACGCCGGTCCCGCGACGGCCCTTCACTTCGACAAACGCTACCAGGGAGCCAAAGCGCACGATCAGATCGACCTCGCGGCGGCCGTGGCGGACGTTGCGGTCCAGAATCGTCCAGCCCGAGGCCTCCAACTGACGGGCAGCCATCGCCTCAAACCAACGTCCCGTCGTATGCGTGCTCATGCCGCATCGTGTCACCGCGCGGTGGGCGATGCGATGGTGCCTCGGGTCAGGACCCGGCGCCCACGTGCTCGGAAAGCCCCGGGATCAGCGTCCGACCAATCGCCTGGGCGATCATGTCGATCTGGCTCATCAGCTCCCCGAACTGCTCGGGATAGAGCGACTGAGCGCCGTCGGAAAGCGCGCTCGTCGGGTCGGGATGAACTTCGATGATGAGGCCATCGGCCCCCGCGGCGATGGCAGCCCGCGCCATCGGCACGACCTTGCTTCGAATCCCTGTGCCATGCGACGGATCCGCCACGATCGGAAGATGCGAAAGCTCCTGGACCACCGGGATCGCAGTGAGGTCGAGCACGTTCCGGGTGACCTTGTCGAAACCGCGGACCCCGCGCTCGCAAAGGATGACATTCGGGTTCCCCTCGGCAAGCAGGTATTCGGCTGCCAGAAGGAACTCCTCAATGGTCGCACTCATGCCGCGCTTGAGCAGGACCGGCTTGCCCACCGCGCCGGCACGTCGGAGCAGCGGGTAGTTCTGCATGTTCCGGGCGCCGATCTGGATCACGTCGGCGTACTCGGCGACCAGCTCCACGCCATCCGGATCGATGGCCTCGGTAATGATGGCCATTCCGGTCTCGTCCCGGGCCTTGGCGAGCAGCTTGAGGCCCTCCAGCCCGAGCCCCTGGAACGAATAGGGTGAGGTGCGGGGCTTGAAGGCGCCCCCGCGAAGAACCGTCGCGCCCATCGCCCGCAGCTGGTGGGCGGCCGTCAGGATCTGTTCCTCACTCTCCACCGCACATGGGCCTGCCATGACTGCGATCTGGTCCCCACCGATGGTCGTGCCATTGGGCAGGGTGACGATCGTGTCCTCCTCTTTCCATTCCCGCGACACCTGCTTGTACGGCTGACTGACCGCGATGCACTCGAGGACGCCCTCCATCCCCTGCAGCCGTGCGGTATCGACGCGGCCGTCGTTGCCAATCAGGCCTACGGCCGTGCGCTGTCCGCCCGGGATAGGAGCAGCGGTGTATCCCATCTTCTCAATAGCCTCGACCACGGCAGCAACCTGCGCGGGAAGGGCCTTGTTCTTCATGACGACCAGCATGGGACTGTCCTGTTACCTGCGGAGGGTCGGGCGTGCCGGCCTCGAAGCCGGGAGCGAGTGTTAGTGTGGTGTATCAAAAGTGTCTCGGCCATTCGAACGCCGATGCATCCGGCGCCTCGACGCTCTCGGTGGCTCACGAACTTTTGATACACCACACTGGACTGAGCGGGGAAAGCTACCCTCTAAACGGTCAGAGGTGCACTGCGAACTGGATTCAGCGTCTGCGGTCGCAGTTGCTCAGGCCACGCCCTTGGCCTGTTCCAGAGCATCTTCCAGTCGGACCCCGACGATCGTGCTGACGCCCGGCTCTTCCATGGTCACGCCATAGATCCAGTCGGCAGCCTCGATGGTGCGCGGATTGTGAGTGATGACCACAAACTGGGTGCTCTTGCTGAAGTCCTGCAGCAGCCGAATGAAGCGCCCGATGTTGTTCTCATCCAGCGGGGCGTCCACCTCGTCCAACACACAGAACGGCGCCGGCTTCACCAGATAGATCGAGAACAGGAGCGACAGCGCCGTAAGCGCCCGCTCCCCGCCCGACAGCAGGTCAATGCGCTGCGTCTTCTTTCCCTCCGGCGAGGCGTGGATCTCGACCGGGGACTCCAGAGGATCGTCTTCGTCGGCCAGCCAGATGTCGGCCTCTCCGCCTTCGAAAAGCCGCCGGTGGACCAAGCGGAAATTCTCGCGGATCAGCTGGAACGTGTCCGTAAACAGCTTGGTGGCGGTCTCGTTGATCTCACGAATCGCGGACTTGAGGTCGTTGCGGGCCTTGATCAGGTCCTGATGCTGTTCGGTAAGGAAGTCGAGTCGCTCGGATTCCTCCTTGTGCTCCTCGACCGCAAGCATGTTTACCGGGCCGATCTTTTCCAGCGCGACGACGATCTCCTTGAGTTCTTCACGAAGAGCCTCCGGTTCACCCTCGACGGGCTCGGCCTCTTCCATGAGGACAGCGAGTGGACGGCCCCACTCGCCCTCCAGGCGCTCCTGAATCCGGCCGATGCGACCGTCGAGCTCCTGGCGCTCAAGCTCCAGGCGATGGCGGCGATCCACGGCCTCGCGCTCCTCCTGCCGAGCCGATCGAGCCTTTCGCTCGGCGTCGTCCAGCGACTGAGCGACGCCCTGCATGGCCGCATCTTTCTCGCGCAGATCTTCCTGAGCCGCTTCGCGCCGCGAGAAGAGCGTCTGCGTCTCCTCGGCACCACGAGTCTGCATCTCGGTTACCGATTCCATCTCGGCAGTCAGGTCATTCTCTTCGTGATCCAGGGCCTCGCCGCGGGACTGAGCCGACTTTCGGCTCTGCTCCAGATTGGCGAGACGTTCCGTCAGGCGGTTCGACTCACCCTGCAGGCGCGTGGCCTGAACTTCCAGACGAGACTGCTCGGCGCGGGCTGTCTCCCAGGCTTCCTGGACCTGCTCGAGTTCGACACGGGCCGCAGCCCTGGACTCGCCGAGGCCGGCTTCCTCAGCCACCAGGCCGGCCCGATCCTCGGTGGCTTGAACGGCACGCTCGGTCGCGCGGGCCTGGGCCGCACGTGTGCCCTCAACCTGGCGCGCCAATTCGTCACGGTGCCGGTCCATCCGGTCTTTCCGGTCGACCGCGGCCGCAACCTCAGCCGACGTGCTCCGCCAGGTGTCCTCCGCCGTCCGGAAGGTCATTCGGGTGGCGTCGCGAGCGGCTTCGGAATCGCGCAATGCGACCTGAGCAGCTTCTCGCCCCTCCCGGGCAACGCTGGCCTGTCCCTCGGCCTCCCCTGCCTCGGTCTCCAGGACGCGCAGACGTTCTTTCCGCTCCAGAATGCCGGTCTCGCCCGTCGGGTTCCCGATTCGGACAATGCCCTCGCCATCACGAGTAGCGCCTGCGCGGGTGACCCTGGCGGAGCCGCCGCTTGCCAGCAGCCCGTCTTCCTCGACCAGATCCACGCCACCCAACAGGGCGTTCACCCAGGGGGCGCCCTCAGCAACGGCCTTCACCGTCTTCAACAGGGATCCACCGGATCGGGTCGACGGCACACCGTCGAGCGGGAGGACGATCAGTCCGCCCCCCTGCTTCCAGTTGTCAGCAAACCAGCCCCGAACCGCCTCGGCCGCTTTCCGGTCACGAACCACAAGACCCCGGGCACGCGGCCCCAGGAACGCCTCTACCGCGCGAGCCAGGTCGGCATCGGCCTGAACAAAGTCCACCAGAACGCCGTGGACGCCATCGACTCCGGCATCCAGAACGGCCAGCAGCACCGGCTCCATGCCTTCGCGATCTCGCTCCATCCCCTCGAGCGCCGCCTTCCGCGCGCGCAGCGTCTGTGCGCGGTCACTGCTCTCGATCTCGGCCTGTCGGCTGGTCTCCAGCGTCTCACGGGCGTTGGCGACAGCCGTTTCGGCCTGTTCCATCGTCTTGCGGGCTGATTCCAGCTCAGCCTTTAACCCGTCCAGACGGCCGGAGAACAGATCTCCCTGCTCTTCCAGGTCAGTGAGGGCGTCGGAGGCCTCCTCCATCTCGCGGATCAGCCGCTCCAGGCGGCGGCCCAACTCGGCGGCCTGCGCCTCGGCCGCCTGAGCATCACCTTCGAGCTGAGCACCCCGGCGTGCGATGTCCCTTTCGTGGGTCTCAACGGACTCCAGGGCCTGGCGGGCCTCCTGCAACTTCGCCCTGACAGCGTCAGATGTGGCCCGGCGCTCGGCGAGTTCAGCCTCCACCCCCGCCAGTTCTTCGGACAGGGCGCCGGCGTCTTCTGTCAGAACGCTGGCCTCTCCGGTGACTTCATCAACGCGGCGGCGGGCCGCCTCGCGCTCGGTCTCGATCTGGCTCATTCGACGACGTGCGTACGTGGCCCGTTCTTCAGCCACCGCGAGATCGCGCTCCCACTTCACCAATGCGGTGCGGATCTCGTCCAGATTCTGCGCCGCAGCTGAGCGGGCCTTCTGCGTGTCGACCTGTCGCAGGCGAAGCGATTCGAAAGCGGCCTCGGCCGCCTGAACCTCGGCGACCTTCCCCTGCCCACTCTGCGTATCTCCCTCAAGCGCCTTTGTAACCTCGGTCAGTCGAAGTCCGAGCGTCCCCAGTTGGTCCCGCACCACCGATACTTCCACGGCCAGCCGGCGGGACCGCAGTTCGAGATAGCGCTCGGCTTTTCCTTTCTGCCGGGACAGTGATCGGACCTTGCTCTGAACCTCTGAGATCACATCTTCCAGCCGCTGCAGATCCATCTCCGCACGCTCAAGCCGGCGCAGGGCGGCCTTTCGCCGGTCCTTGTACTTGCCGATCCCGGCAGCCTCCTCGAACAGCCCGCGACGCTCTTCGGCGCGGTCCGAGAGGATGGCATCGATCATCCGGTTTTCAATCACATTCGCACCGGCACCGAGTCCGGTGTCCCGCGTCAGATCGACCACGTCTTTCAGACGGACGGTTGAGCGATTGATCGAATAGTCGCTTCCCCCATCGCGGTAGACGGTCCGGCCGACCTCAACTTCTTCGAACGGGACGGGAAGCGCGCCGTCCTCGTTGGTCACCGTCATGGTGACCGAGCCGCGGTTAACGGGGCGGCGATGGACGCTTCCCTGGAAGATTGCCTCTTCCATCTTGGCGCCACGGATGGCGGTGGGCCGCTGTTCACCAAGAACCCATCGGATGGCGTCGCTGATGTTGGACTTGCCACAGCCATTGGGTCCAACGATGGCAGTCACGCCGTCGTGAAACTTGACCTCGGTGGCATCAGCGAACGACTTGAAACCGTGAACTTTGAGAGAGCTAAGCTTCATTCGGAGAGAGTGCCCAGACGCTCTGTGAGCGGTGCGTTGGTGATTTCCTGGTCCTGCAGTAACTGCTCCAGGAAAGCCGCTTCGGATGCGGAGGCGTAGGCTCCGGCGTAGACGCGAAAGACCTCGCTCCCGTCGGAGTACGGGACGCGGAGGATGTGGGCCGGAATCCCGAGGCTCTGCAGGACCGTCACGCGCTGTTCCGCAGCCGAACGGCCCCGCGTCTCGCCAAGTAGAAAGGCCAGGCTTGCCTCGCGGACAAGCCAGTTGGATGGATCGACTCCATCGGCGGCCGCTGAAAGCGTCTCAGCCAATGCCTGGGCTGTCTCGCTGTCGGATGCGGGACCCGCCAGGAGCCGGTACCACACCTGACCGTCAACCTGCACTGGCGCCAGCACGAACTGGACGCCGGCGACGCGGTCGCTCCATGTCCGGGCCTCGGCGCGGGCCACCTCGACGTCGGAAAACGACCCAAGTGCCAGACCGAAGGCCGCGATCTCCGCCTGAGGGGTCGGCGTGGCCGACGAAGCAGTCGCCGGGTCGGCCCCGGTGGCGCCCAGGGCAGCCAAACCCGCAGCCGACGTCGACTCCGATGCATCTGCGAGCGAGAGGCCCGGAATTTCGATCAATCCGAACCAGATCGCAGTGACAAGCACAACCACCGCCAAGAGAATCAGGACGAGAACGGTACGGCCCGTCGACGACTTCTCACTCTCGCGCTTGGGCGCCACGACCGGCGTGTCGATCCGGCTGGGAGCTGACGCTCCATCCTCTGAAGCCGTCGAGTCCGCCTCTGATTCAGCCGGAAGTCCCGCAAAGCCGGCCGGCATCTCCGGGGCCGGGTCAGCCGCGTCTCCAATCAGAGGGTCCAGGAACCGCAACGGATCCTCAAACTCCGCGGCGGCTTCTACAACCACTTCTACGTCATCGTCCGGGACCGGACGCTCCCACGCCGGTACATCGGCTGGATCATCGGGAGTGGCCGTCGAATCACCAGAAGCATCAGAGACGTCCTCAGTCGGAGCGAAGGCGCTCAGATCAAAGACATCGTCGCCATCGGACAGGTCGATAACCATCTCGGACTCGTCAGCCAAATCCTCACCCGAAGGGGTTTCCTCCACGCTCGAGGGGGCTTCGTCTTCGGCGTCGAAATCGTCCGGTGTCCAGGGCGACAGGGTATCGGCAGATGCGACGACGGGTTCGGGCTGCTCGACCTCCGGATCGTCTGATTCGTCTTCGTCCGGATCCGGCGTCTCGGTCTCATCAATGACTGAGTCGTCGTCGGGAACCTCGGCTCCGACGTGCTCCTCGTCGCCCGATGCGTCCCAGTCGAGTGACGTGGCCAGTGCCGAATCCTCTGCGTTCAGCACCGCTTCGGGATGCTTTCCATCCGACCGCAGCAAAATCAGAGAGGGCTCGGCGCCCAAGTGGTCTTCGGACACCGTCTCGCCCGGGCTCGCCAGCACATAGACGAGGTCAGCCCGGCGTACCAGGGCATCCACCGACGCACCATCCGCCGGAGCGAACAACACAAGGAGCGCGCCCGCTTCGGAGAAGCCGGCCGTGAACGAATCCCAACGGGGGCTCTCCCGGAGCGCACCAGCATCGACCGCCACGGTACCCGCAGTGGCCAGAAACAGATTGGCGTCCAGCCGGTGGGCGACCCTCTTGAATGAGGTCCCGAATCGGAGCGCATCAGAAATCCCCTCACCGTTGGTGACCCCGGCAGCCTTGTGAAGCGCAGGAGCCTCCAGTGAGGCGTCGCACAGGAAGAGACGCCGATCCTGATCGCGCCATCCGCGGGCGAGAGCGAGAGCAGCGCGCCCCGCCCAGCCGTCTTCCCTGCCGCCTTCCGTGTGAAGGAGTAGTACGGTACCGCCCTGCGGTGCATCAGGCAGAGGCTGAGCACCGGTCTCGTCGATCTTGAGGATCTGTGTCTCAGGAGAGGTCATGGCCGGGTCCGATCAATTCACGCACACACCGGGCGAACCCGGGGTTCCCGGCAGGGCCGGAAATCGGCGGTAATGGTACCCCGGCGCTGCCCGCGCGGCAATTCGCGTCGGGTGCCCGTCGGGGAGAGGGGCAATCGCCCTTCAGGCCCCTCTGGCTCCGGGACCCGGAGGATCTTTCAGAACGGTCCTGGGAGCGTCACCCCAGAGCCCTTCGAGCTGGTAGAACTCACGGGCCTGCGGATGGAAGACGTGGACTACGAAGTTGATGTAGTCCAGCAACACCCAGCGTCCCGTGTCGAGTCCTTCCACGTGAGCAGGGCGTTCGCCCTCTTTCTTGAGCTCGTCAATCACGTGTTCTGCGATCGCTCGCACCTGGCTGTCAGAATTTCCGTTGGCCAGTACAAAGAAGTCAGTGGCCGTGGAAATTCCACGCAGATCAAGAAGGACGACTTCGGTCGCCTTCAGCTCCAGGGTCAGCTCACCGGCGCGGGTGATAACCGCCGGCAGCTCCGATGAGGTATCCGAATTCGTCATTGAATTCCGGGATGCCGACCTCGCTTGCACGAGGTCGGCCACCCGATTCTCAGGCCTCGGAGGCGACTACGACGACTTCCACTTCCGGCGCAACGTCGCCATGCAGCTTGATCGCGACCTGGAACGAACCCAGTTCCTTGATCGGATCCTCCAGCAGGACGGCCTTCTTGTCGACCTGGAAGTCGAAACCACCCTCGGCGTTGAGCCGCTCGGCAATGTCGGCGCTGGTAACGGACCCGAAGAGCTTGCCCTCTTCACCCGCGTTGACCGCAAAAGTGATCGAGGTGCTCTCGACCTGTGAAGCCCGACGGCGGGCCTCGAGGTAGTCACGCTTGGCGCCTTCTTCGGCCAGGCGCTGCTCTTCTTCAAGCCGAGCCAGGTTGTCGTCACTGGCCACGTAGGCCAGCCCCTGCGGCAGCAGGTAGTTGCGGGCATAGCCCGGCTTCACGTCGACGATCGTCCCGGATTCACCCAGGTTCGACAGCCCCTCTTTCAGAATCACCTTCATCGGATCTCTCCTTGGAACTTCTTCAGCTCGCGGGCGTCCGAACCCGGTTCCGGACGTCCAGCCACGTATCACTCAGCCCTACGAAGAGGGCACCGGCCAGGAGGATGGGAGTCACAAAGAGCATCCCCAGTCCCAGCACAATCGCTCCGAGGAGCGAAATCCCTCCATTCAGGAACAGCATCACAGCCGCACCGCGGAGCGCATAAAGCGTCCCCATGAACACGACCGTGTTCGATCCTGCCCTGCTCCAACCTTCACCCAGTCCCACCAGAAGCATGAGCAGCCCGCCAATGAACAGCCAGACCAACTGGTCGGGGAACCGGAATTCGCGCAAACGCCCGAGTGCCCCGATCCCTCCAACCGCCACTCTCTGATAGAGCCACCAGGCCACTGCCAGTCCTGCAAGCGAAGCCAACCCAAGAAAGGCCGGAAAAAAATCCGCCTGTACTTCGGCTGTCCTCATGACAGACGCTTCGAGCTCTGCTGACAAACCTTCCCCACCTCTCGTGGCTTCGAAGATCTGCAGCGCCTGACTCACCCCAGCCGCCAGCCTTTCCCTAACCCGCCAATCAACAGCGGACCACATTCCAGGCTTCCCCAGAAACAGACCGGCAGCAACCGCACCGGCACCCGCAACTGCAGCAAGCGAACGACTTGTCAGGCGCGCTTCGGGCCAGCGCGTGGTCAACGCCACAAACCAACCGCTCAGCAGAACCGCCCAACCCCGCTCAAAAAACCAGAGCGGGTCCGCTCCACCACCGCCGAAGTTCCACAACGCAACCAAGGCCGCGAGCAGCAGAGCTCCCTTGCGGGGCACCGGCAGCACCAGGACGAGTGCCATGAAAGGCAACCCGACCAGAACTCCCGGCCCAGTGACGGATACTCCCAGGATCAGGACGGTCAGCGCGAGCGCTGTTCGCCATTGTCCGGGGTGTTGCTCCTCCGGAACCTCAGTTCGGGGCGGAGCTTCCGTCATCGAAAATTACGCCTCGTGATCGCGGACGTACGGGATCAGGGCCAAGTAACGAGCCCGCTTTACGGCAGATCCCAACTGACGCTGGAAACGCGCGGCTACCTTGGTCGTGCGCTTCGGAAGGATCTTGCCACCCTCGGTCAGGAAGCGCGACAGAGTCGACACGTCCTTGTAATTGAGCAGGGTGACGGCCGGTCCCTCGTGCCGACGGCGACCACGGCCACCCGAGAACTCCGGCGGGCTGTCGTCGTCATCGTCGCGACCCTCGCGGTCGTCGTCTTCCTCGTCGTCGTCATCCGTCGAATCCTTGGTCGACTCGGGACGCTCAGCGACCAGAGAAACGCCGTTGGTCGGTTCGCCTTCGTTGATGACGATCAGGTAGCGAATGACCTCTTCGTCGAGCTTGAGCTGACGCTCGAACTCGGGAAGGGCTTCGGCTTCCGCTTCGATGTGAACGACCACGTAGTAGCCACTCAGATGCTTGCGGACGGGGTAGGCGAGCTGACGCGCGCCCCAGTGATCAACCTCGACGACCGCCCCACCATTCAGGTTGGCGACGGCGTGGTGCTTCTCGAGCTTGGCGTTGACGGCCTCTTCATCGAGCGCGGCGTCAATGATGTAGACGACTTCATAAAGTCGCATGATGTTCCCTCGGTCCGTAGACGAAAGACGGGCCCCATCCGTTCTGGGCGGCGGTCAGCGGTGCCGGCACCCTGATGGAGCGGGATGTTTGTAGCCCAACAAGCTAGTGTCGGAGCGGTTCAGTGTGAACCCCCCGGCTTCCGTGGGGTCAGACAGGCTAAGACCCCTCGACTCAAGGCCCCGACTCCTTCCCACCGGTGCCTGTTATTCTCCTCCTGATCGTTCGTAAGAGCTTGCGCGCATCGGCGTTTCCTGATTCCATTTTCGAGTATGACCCACCCAGACCCATTTCGGAGCAGATCGTGAAGCACATCCGTCTAATCGTCCCCGTACTGATTGCTCTCTTCATGCCCAGCCCCGGCGTGAGCGCGCAGGACGTCCAGGATCCGACCGATCGAGCGGCCCGGGCTGACCTGGGCCCCGCGACCACAGGAGTTGTGGGCGTCGTCATGTTTGGCGGAGAACTGGATCTGGCTGGCGGCTGGGGCACTCCGGCACCGGGGGACGGTCGCTCCCTGACCGCCGAGTTCCTGATGCCCTATCCGGCGCTGACCGAGATCATGCTGGCCGCCACCGTGCGGGCGCTTGATGACGCGGGCCAGTTTGACGCCAACCAGCCTATCGGGCAGTGGGTGCCGGATCTCCCGCCCCTTGTTGCGGCCGTGAGTCTGCACCAGCTGCTGACCCACACGGCTGGCCTGGATGATGCCGCTCCGACGCCGGGACTCAACTGGGACAACCTCCTGACCGAGCTCCCCCTGTCTGCGCGGTTCACCGCACCGGGGTTGGTCTATTCGCATTCGCGCTACTCCTATCCCCTGGTCGGCAAAGTGCTGGAGCGAGCACTCGGGGCCTCCGTGTCCGAGATCATCAAGTTCGCCGTAGTCAGACCGCTGGGGATGAGTCGGACTGTTTTCGACCCGGCGCTGGCCGAGTCCGGCGGACTGGCGATGGGAATGCCGGCCATGGCCCGAGGTCAATACCCCGAATGGGCGCTCCCTGTGGTCTATACGGCGGGCACTGATGTCATCCAGTTCATGGCGGCATGGATGGGTGGCGCAATCCGGGGCGCCGCGCCTGGAAACGCGGCGCCCGACTTCGGAGACGGCCGCAGCGTCTTCGTAGACGGGGTCTGGGTCCAGAGCGTCGGTGGACTCCTGGACGTCTGGCGCGACGAGCGGGCAGTAGGGTTCGGAACCCAGCTGAAGCTCTATCCGGACAACGGGACCGCCGCCTTCTACTGGGCCAACGGTGGGCCACCGGTCAACCTGATCAACGCTGTTGACGCCGACCTCCGCTTCTCGATCGGCATTCTCGGGATGCAGCCGGGTCCGACCACTCGGCCGCCACAGATGAACCAAGAGTGGCTCGGCACATATCGGAACGGTGACGAGATGATCCAGATCAGGGAGGTGGACAACCGGCTGATGATCTTTGACGGCCAGGTTGAGGTCCAGCTGTTCCGCCGTGAAGACGGGATAATGGTCGCCCGCCCCGATGGCACGCGTGAGCTGACCCTGCGCCCACTCAGCGTGCGTGACGTGAAGTTCCTCTACAGGGGGAACCGAGCGTTCATGCTGGTACCCGAGGGGATGGACGCCGACCAGTAAGGCTACAGGGCATAAAAAAACGGCCCCGGCCCTTTCGGGAGCCGGGGCCGTTTCCGTTCAACCCTTACCTGCGCATCGGATCAGACGTTGAACCGGAAGAGCATAATGTCGGCATCCTTGACGACGTACTCCTTACCCTCTGATCGGAGCACACCCTTCTCCTTGGCCTCCTTCCAACCGCCGGTCTCGACAAAGTCGGCGTAGGCCAACGTCTCCGCACGAATGAAACCCCGCTCAAAGTCGCTGTGGATCGCGCCGGCCGCGTTCGGCCCGGTCGACCCTTCCTTCACGGTCCAGGCCCGAGACTCCTTCTCACCGGTGGTAAAGAAGGTGATCAGCCCCAGCAGGGTGTAGCTCTCGCGGATCAGTCGGTCGAGGCCGGACTCGTCCAGCCCCAGCTCTCCCAGGAACTCGACTTTCTCGTCGGGCTCGAGTTCGGAGAGCTCCGATTCGATCGCCGAACAGATCGTGACGACACGGCCCGCGCCCTCTTCCTCAACCTTGGCCCGAAGAGCGACGACCCAGGGATTTTCACCCTCGGGGAGATCACTCTCGGCCACGTTGGCGACGAACAGGACCGGCTTGGAGGTCAGGAGCTGGTACCCGCGCAGAAGCTTGAACTCATCCTCGTCGACCTCGATCTGCCGCACCGGTCGGCCCTCGCTGAGCGCCGTCTGGGCCTTCTGAAGCACCGCAGCCTCCCGGATGGCCTCCTTCTCACCGCTCTTGGCCTTCTTCAGCATCTTGTCGAGCCGTCGTTCGACAGTGTCCAGGTCCGAGAGGATCAGCTCGGTCTCGACGATC
Organism: Gemmatimonadota bacterium; assembly: GCA_041688945.1. Taxonomy (GTDB): domain Bacteria; phylum Gemmatimonadota; class Gemmatimonadetes; order Longimicrobiales; family Gaopeijiaceae; genus Gaopeijia. Next base: position 75,193 of record JBDNHE010000037.1, read on the forward strand.
TCCTTGTCCCGCACCGGGTCGACGGATCCGAGCACGTGGGTGATGTCCGGGTCGTCAAAGCAGCGCAGCACATGCGCGATCGCCTCGGTCTCTCGAATATTGCCCAGGAACTGATTCCCCAGACCCTCACCTTCAGAAGCCCCCTCCACCAACCCGGCGATGTCCACAAACTGCATGATGGTTGGGACGATCTTGGCCGACCCTGTCTGCTTGTGGATCAGGGCGAGCCTGGGATCCGGCACCTCAACGGTCCCGACGTTTGGTTCGACGGTGCAGAAGGGATAGTTCTCGGACGGAGCGCCCGCCGCAGTCAACGCGTTGAAGAGAGAGGATTTCCCGACATTGGGGAGTCCGACGATTCCAACCTTGAGCATGGATTCTTCCGCGGGCACAGGCGATGAAGAGAAAGTCTCTCCGCCCCGTATCCTGATTACATGAAAAAAGGCGCGCAAAAAGGCGCCGAAAAGAGCTTGAAAGGCTAACTTCGGCTCAGGAGACGGTCAATCGGATCGGGGGGTTCGGCCCCCTGCGGTACCCTCGGCGGAACGCTACCTTCGGGGTTCACTACGGCTGGTTCAACAGGACGGCAATGATGCTCGCACTCTATCTGTTCTCAATGGTCCTGGGTGGAGGCTTCCTCCTGCTCTCGGTTCTGGGCGGAGACGGTGGCGACGCGGATCTGGATGTCGGCGGCGATGTCGATTTTGACGCAAGTGCCGACACCCACCACGATGCTGGAGCCTCGAAGGTCTTTTCGCTTCGAGGGGCGGTCTACACCCTGTTCGGCTTCGGTGCCGTGGGCTCTCTGCTCACCTGGCTCGGAGTCGGTTGGAGCGTTGCGCTCGCGGCTTCGCTGGCGGGTGGCTTCGCCTCGGGGCTGATGATCACGTCAGTGTTCTCGTATCTGGATCGCACGGACTCGGGTGCCCACCAGGGCGACGAAAGTCTCGTCGGACGGATGGGGCGGATTACCCTGTCCCTCTCCGCCGGGAGTGCCGGCACCGTCATGGTCGCCAGGGGTGGGCGCGAGGTCCCGTTGCGGGCTCTCCCCCACAGTTCAGGAGAAGGTGACCCGGCGACGTGGCAACGCATTGTCGTGGTTGAGATCGACTCGGGTGGAATCGCCCGGGTCGCACCCATCACGGATCAGGAAATCTCCGGCCTTCCTGCGGCCGGATCCGAATGAGCAGAACCGACGCCAGGTCGGTCTTTAATTTGCAGAGGAGTACGATATGGAAAACATGATCGTCGCCGCACCCGCAATCGCCGTGGTGCTGCTTTTTGTGGCCATATTCGCCGTTGCGACGGTCCGAGCCTTGATCGTGATCGTACCGCCGAACCGGGCGGCCGTGATCACCGGTCGGAATCGGCTGCTCCCGGACGGACAGTCGATCGGCTACAGGTCGGTGATCGGCGGCAGGACATTGCGCCTCCCCATCGTCGAAGCCGTCCAGCACATGAATCTTGAAACGATTCCGATTGAGCTGAATGTGGCGAACGCCTTCTCGAAGGGAAACATCCCGCTGAACGTCGAGGCGATCGCCAACGTAAAGATCGCTTCGGAGCCCGAGACGGTGTTCAACAACGCCGTCGAACGTCTCCTGGGAAAAACCGAGGAGGAGATCCGCGGGCTGGCCCGCGACACCCTGATGGGTAACCTGCGCGGCGTTCTGGCCACGCTGACGCCCGAAGAGGTCAACGAAGACCGCCTCGGGTTCGCCAAGGCGCTCGCTGAGGACGCCGGAGAAGACCTGTCTTCGCTGGGCTTCCAACTCGACGTGCTCAAGATCCAGAACGTGTCCGACGAGCGCGGATACCTTGAGGCCATCGGCAGACGGAGGGCTGCGGAAGCTGTTCGTGAGGCCGAGATCGCCGAAGCTCAGGCAACCGCGGACACGCGGGAAGCCCAGGCCGAAGCCAAGCAGCGGGCCGAAGTGCGCGAAGCTGAAACTGAGATCTCGGTGGCTGAAGCCCGAAACGCGCTGCGCGTGCGAAACGCCGAACTCGATGAGGCGGGTGAGATCGCCGAGCGGACCGCGCGAGTGAAGGCGGAACAGGCCGAAGTCGAGGCGCAGCAGAAGCTCGAAGTCAGTCGCGTGCTGCGCGAGCAGGAGCGACTGCGGGCCGACATCGTCGAGCCGGCAAACGCGGCTCGGGAAGCTGCCAAGGCCGCGGCCGAAGCCGAGGCTGCACCGATCCTGGAGCGTGGTAAGGCCCAGGTTGAGGTCCTCAGGCTTCTCTACGACCAGATCAAGTCGGGTGGAGATCAGGCTTTCGCGATCTTCGTTGCCGAGAAGCTCCCCGAATTGCTGTCCACTGCCGTGGGCGCAGTCGAGGGCGTCGACATCGATCGCCTGGTGGTGGTCGACAGTGGTAGCGGCGACGCGACGTCGAACGCGGTCAATCAGAAGCTTCGGGGTGCTCTGGGAACGCTCGAGACGATGGCCGGTTCGCTGGGATTGGACCTGGAAGAGGTGCTCAAGGCCGCCAACCGAAAGGTCCTGCAGGCGGCTCCCAAGGTCGCCCAGCCGGACGCGGACGAGGTCTGACCCGACCGAGTCCTACCGCCGACGTAGTGGCCGCGGACGCAGGGGCGGCAACCGTAGTGGGCGGCGGCATCCATCACGGGTGCCGCCGCCTTTTCCTTTCTGGTCAGGCCGAACGCCGCGGGGCCACCTTCTGGAGCGCTGGAATCAGCTCCACGTAGCGATCGAAGGCCCAGCGCGCCTCGGCCAAATCCAGCCGCTCGCGATTGGTGTGCGCGAACCGCTCCTCACCGGGCGCAAAGCCGATGCTGGGGATCCCGTTGATGCCGCAGCTCCATCCGCCGTCCGTGGCGAAGGTCCAGGGGCGAGCCACGGCAGGACCCTCCTCTTCCCTATTTCCGACGACTTCACACGCGGTTTGTACGATCGGGTCCGTCGGATCCATCAGAAACCCGGGTGTCATCAGATTGCGGGTCTCGCGGTAGTCGGTGTAGGCGCGTTGAGCTTCGGTCGCCATCCGCACGGTCACGGTGCAACCCCGAGTCTGGTCGCCCACCTGACCCATCACGGCATCCCGTACACGTGCGAGCAGCGTGTCCTCAGTCATTCCGGGAAGGATTCGCCAATCGATCGCCACCACCACGGAGTCGGGAATCACATTTCTGCTCTGAGGCAGCACATCGATCATGCTCGGCACCATGGTGGATTGCCCCAGAATCGGATCCGACGGAAGGTCCCGGGCCGCCCGTTCGATTCCGGCGAGGACAGCGGGTAGGAGCAGGATCGCGTTTGCGGCCCGTTCGGGCGCGCTGGCGTGCCCCGCCTTTCCGGAAATGAACACCTCGACCTCAGCGCGGCCGCGGTGGCCGATGCAGATGTCGCCGTGAGTCGACTCGCCGATCACGCACACATCGGGTGCAATCTCTCCGGTTTCGATCAGCGACTTCATCCCGAGCCCACCGCGTTCCTCGAAGACCGTGTGCGCCACCAGGATGTCGCCCGGAGTCTTCCCCGCCAAAGCGGCGGCAACGTGGGTCTGCAGGGCCAGGGGGCCCTTGATATCCATGGCGCCCCGACCATGGAGTTCGCCATGCGCGATAACCGCCTCAAAGGGGGGATACTCCCACTCGGAATGATCCCCTTCGGCTACCACGTCCATGTGGGAGTTCAGGAGGACGGTGGCCCCCTCGCCAGTGCCAGGGACACGGCCGATCACATTGCCGACCCGATCCGAACGAACGTCCAGGAAACCGAGTCGATCAAACTCCACCCGGACACGCTGGGCCACGTTCTCCTCGTGCCCGGAGAGGCCGGGAATCCGAATCAGGTCCTGCGCAAACGAAATGGCGGCGGCAAAACGGTCGGGCATCTGCAAAACGTCCCCGTACTGGAATGAAGAGCGGCCGACAACTGTTTGCCGTCGACCACTCAACTTAAAACATGCCCCCGCGAATGTCGCGACGCTTCAGCCGCCCCCGCCCTTCGATCCACCCGATCTACCCGGCCCACCGCCCATGTCGCCGCGAACGGTTCGGCCTCCCCGCCGAGTCCACAGGATCACTGCCCCGCACGCCGCGTCGCCACCACCGAACTCACCAGGGACAGAGGCCGCGCCGCGATAGATCTCGATCGCCTCGATGTCTTCCGTGATGAACTGCGAGAAGTCGACCGGGTCGTGACCGATCCCACCGACCTTGGGACGGCTCCAGCGGCGTCCATCGATCCACACCGCCGGATAGCAGTAGTCGAAGGTGATGGCACCGACGGCACCCCCCAGCCCTTCGGCTCCTCCGGTCTCGGCCTGATTCAGATCTCTCGCACTGCGAAGCACGACGAAGCGCTCGCCAGCCCGGCTGATTCCGTTCAGAACCTGGACACCCATTTGCCCCTGCAGGGCGGTGCCCAGCGTGCCACCCCTCAGAGCCAGCTCCTCGCGCATCATGAAGGAGCCGAATCCGAGTTCCATGCGGCGCTGCAGGTCGACCATGTCCGAAAAGAGCCGGCGGGGCATGACCGAAACGGTGATCCCCTCAATCGGAATCGCATCCGTGAGCAGTTCGACGTTCAGCTGAATTACCGCACCGCTGTCGACCCGCACTACAACCTCACGGTCCTCAAAGGCGAGGTGTGACACGATCACGACATAGAGGCCCGGCTCGATATCCTGGAAGGCGAAAAAACCGTTCCGGTTGGTCATGGCAGAGAGGTTGGTGTCCTTGAGGCGAACCTGAGCCTGTTCAATCCCGTTGCGCGTGCCATTCTCGCGGATGAGGCCGAACATCCCGCCGGACGAGATCTCCGTGGAAAAGCGGACTTGCAGGTCCCGCCGGGTCACACCCCGTCCAGCCATGAACTCGATGTCATCCTCAAAACCGGAGCCCGGAATCTGCGGACGGAGCCGCACCATCTGTGCCTCGGGTGCATCACAGTAGAGGTAGTATCCGCCGGCCCCGGTTGTGGTGCGCGCCTCATGGTAGGGCGTCCCGTCCCGACGTGGATCGGGGAATCGGATCGCGATCGGGATTCCCACGAGGGGCTCCCCGGAAATCAAGTCGGTGAGCTGGCCGGTGATAATGGCGTTCGCCTGCAGGCCCGAACCCGTACAGAGCTGGCCGGCGGCCTCTTCCGGACTGGGCGGTGCGAGCAGGGCCGAACCCGTCTCACCCGCCGCGACCGAGACCGACGTGACCGGCGGCCCCAGCGGGAGGTTGTTGAAGGAGGGATGCTCCACCGCCACTCGGTAGGTCCCCTCCAGCAGACCGTCGAAACGATATCGGCCACCCGCATCCGAGGCGGTCCGCATGGGCGCACCCACCAGGGAGACATCCGCGCCGGCCACGGCCCCGCCTGTGACCGTCATGACCATTCCCTCGATCGCACCCGTCTCAGGGGTGATCGACCAGACCTCGGCCCCCTCCCGAACTCGAAGGAGCCTCACCCGATTCTCAAGCAGGCCCTGCAGCTGCCAGCGTTCCTCGCCCGTCTGCGTGTTCTCGAAAAGTTGAACCAGCGGCATGCGCAGCCAGGTCTCGGGAATCACCCAGCTGCCGTCAGGCAGTTCGGCAAAGGTCGTCTGTCCCGAGGCCCCCGCCGGAACCAGAGTCGGATCCACGTTCCGGTACCCGAATTCCATCAGAACCGGCCGGCCCGACTGGGCCTGGAGCCACAGGACACCGGCTACATCCGGGCGTGACTCCGGGCGGCGATTGAGTGGCTCGAAGGCGAGCCCGAGAAGCGCACCGCCCCCCTCCTGAAGCCGAAAGCAGTGCGTCTCAAGGAAGCCGCTGGCGAGCAGCACCTCGGGCGTCACTCCGAAATACTGGTAGCCGCCGTCCTCGGCCTCCCGGATAAACCCACGATCCAGGAGGTCGGCGGGGTTGGTCGGCTGTGTGACTCGCCGCACGCCCTCACGTACCACAGCCGCTTCCGCTCGTGAAACGGTTTCCCCGTCGCCCTCCAGTTCGCGCTGATACACCAGCGCATCGAACACGACCTCGGCGCCGTCTTCGGTCCACTGCAGGAGACGGAGCGCCTTCTCCGCCTCGGCCCAGGCCGCGGCCAGGCGATCCGGGGCGCTGCCGGGGTTCCGGCAAACACCAACCGGAGGCGAAGGCAGACTCATCAGATCGCGACCGACAGCGGGCATGTCCACGGACAGGGTGATCCGCCCACCGGGTGAGGCCATGAACGCCTCGCTCCAAGTCGACTCAAAACCGACTCGGTCGACCCGCACACGATAGCGGCCAGCCCCGGGGGCCGGCATCTGAAACACACCCCGATTGTCGGTGACTCCACGGGTCATGACCTGATCGTCGTCACCAAGGAGGACGACGAGCATCCGCCCGGGCGCACCCTCGACCTGTCCATCCACGGTTTGTCCGTGAATCCCGCCGGGAAGCGTAAGGGTCGCGCAGACCGTGAACGCCAGGAGGAAAGCCTTTCGGAAATTCGCCATATAGGTATCGCAGTTGCCCTGAGCCTTGCCGCCATGTCTCCGACGGCCTTCGCTCAATACTACGCCGCTATCCCCCCGGAGTGTCAAAGGCAGGCCCGAGCGTGGTCAGATCTGGTGAACGGCGTCCTGACAGGGCGGGCGGCACCGGGCGGGCGACGGATCGGCCCGCCATCCCGGGCCCGAGCGCGCCCCCGCTGGGTCAGGCCAAAAAAAAGGGCCCGGCGCAGATGCGCCGAGCCCCCGGGTCTGCATGAGGTCGATCAGCCGAAGAAGCCACGGACCGTCTCAAGGATCATCCCGACCGCCGTTCCATTTGCATGGACTTCGACGAGCCAGGGCGCCATGACGAGCGCAACAACGCTCATCAGCTTGATCAGAATGTTCAGGGACGGACCCGACGTGTCCTTGAACGGGTCACCGACCGTGTCACCGACCACGGCAGCCCTGTGGGCGTCCGAACCCTTTCCACCGTGGGCGCCGCCCTCGATGTACTTCTTGGCGTTGTCCCAGGCTCCACCGGCATTTGCCATGAAGAGTGCCATGAGGACACCGGTCACCGTCGCACCCGCGAGGAGTCCACCGAGCGCCTCAACGCCCAGGAAGACACCGACCACAACCGGGGCCGCAACCGCCGTCACACCCGGGAGAATCATCTCACGAAGCGCGGCATCGGTTGAGATCTCAATACAACGGGCGGAATCGGGCTTGCCGGTTCCTTCCATCAGGCCGGGGATCTCGCGGAACTGGCGGCGAACCTCTTCGACCATTCCCGCAGCCGCGCGGCCAACAGCCGTCATCGTCAGAGCAGCAACGAAGAAGGGCAACATGCCCCCGATGAAGAGTCCGATCACGACAATCGGATCAACGATGCTGATTCCGGTGGCGGCCAGACCCACCTTCGAGGCGTAAGCGCTGAAGAGCGCCAACGCGGTGAGAGCCGCCGAACCGATGGCAAAGCCCTTACCAATCGCAGCCGTGGTGTTACCAATCGCGTCGAGCGAGTCGGTGATCGCACGGGTCTCCGGTCCCAGACCGGCCATCTCGGAAATACCACCCGCGTTGTCGGCGATGGGGCCGTAGGCGTCGACCGACATGGTCACACCCACGGTGGCCAGCATCCCGACCGCAGCGATACCAATGCCGTAGAGACCGGCAAAGGCGAAGGCCACGTAGATGGCGACACAGATCAGGAGCATCGGAATCGCAGTCGACTCCATCCCGATCGCGAGACCGGCGATGATGTTGGTCGCGGAACCGGTCTGCGAAGCCTCGGCGATCCGACGAACCGGACCCGCCGCAGTGTAGTACTCGGTGACCAGCCCGATGAAGATACCGACGAGGGTACCCGCAACGATGGCGGCCCACGGACCCCAGCTCGGATAGGCAGCCCCGGTCTCGGGGTTGGCCATCTGGAAGCCCATCGAGTCGACCACAAACCACATGATCACCAGGAAGAGGCCAGCCGCGATGAAGGTCACGTTCCGGAGCGCGTGCGCCGGGTCCGTCTTCTCGAGCAGCTTCATTCCGGCGATACCGACCAGCGAGGCCACCAGACCGACCATGACCGTCACGATCGGGAGAGCCACCGCCGCAACCGCTGAAGCGGCAAGGGCAGCCGAGCTGGCACCGATCGCGATGGTGGCGACCATGGAACCGACGTAGGACTCAAAAATGTCCGCGCCCATTCCGGCCACATCACCCACGTTGTCACCGACGTTGTCCGCGATCGTTGCCGGGTTCCGGGGGTCATCCTCGGGGATACCAGCCTCGACCTTACCCACCAGGTCGGCACCGACATCAGCAGCCTTCGTGAAGATACCGCCGCCAACGCGGGCGAAGAGAGCAATGCTCGAAGCACCCATGGCGAAGCCGGAGATGATCTCGGCAAAGTTCGTCAGCTCAAGCCCGGTTACCGCATCGCCAGCGTACATGTAGTAGAGCACGCCGAGGCCGATCAGACCGAGGGCAGCCACGGAGAGGCCCATGACGGCACCACCGAAGAAAGCCACCCGAAGCGCCTTGCGCTGGCCACCGTCGTTGGCGGCAGCAGCCGTCCGGACGTTGGCGCGGGTAGCGGCCTTCATGCCAAAGAAGCCCGCGAATACCGAGCTGAGGGCACCAAAGATGTACGCGCCGGCAGTCTCCATGCCGATCGCCCAGGCGAGCAGGGCCGCAACAACGATCACGAAGATCGCGAGGACCTTGTACTCACGACGCAGGAAAGTCATTGCCCCGTCGTGAATCTGTTCTCCCAGATCCACCATCAGTTCATTTCCGGACGGCTGCTTTTTGACGTAGCCGTAGATCCCTGCCGCGATGGCGAGGCCTACAAGTCCGAAGACCCAGGCGAAGTCGGTAAATGCCACGAAGTCCATAGTCGGATGGTTCCCTCGTTCGGTTTTTTTTGTCGTCCCGGCCGGGTCCTTCCCGACTCAGGCCGCAGCCGCAAACAAGCGGCTACCGGTTGAAGCGACTCATGGTCGCTTCGATTCCCTGCTCCACCCAGCACCCGACCGCTTCGGTCAGATCAGGCAGGAGCCTTACAAGCTGCTCCTCGTCTTCCGAGGGCATCTCTTCAAGCACCCAATCGGCCAGATCAACCCCCGCGGGGCACCTGCCCACCCCTACGCGGAGCCGACTATAGCTCTTTGTGCGCAGCACTGCTTCAATCGACTTCAAACCGTTGTGGCCGCCCGCACTTCCATCGGGACGGAATCGGACCTTAGCCACATCGATCGCGGCATCATCAACTACAACCAGGAGGTCGCTGGACACATCAAAGTCCTCGTCCTCGCGCAACGGCGCGAGAACCGCGCCACTCCGGTTCATGAAGGTCATGGGCTTGATCAGGCGAACCTGTTCATCGCCGACCCGGCCGGACGCGACAAGGGCCCGGCCTTCCTTTCGGAACGTGCCGAAGCCCCAGTCGTACGCCAGCCGGTCCAACACCCACCACCCAACGTTATGCCGGGTGTTGTCGTAGTCAGTCCCCGGATTGCCGAGTCCTGCCACCCACTTCATGAGGGAGTCGAGACGTTACTCGGAATCGTCGTCGTCGCCGTCATCCGCATCATCGGATTCGGCGATGCCGTCTTCGTCCTCGTCCTCAGCCTCGACAACCGCAACACGCGGCGCATCGACCAGACAGATGGTCCGATCGGCGTCGAACATGAGCGTGACGCCCTCCGGGATGGCCAGTTCGGAGGCGTGAAGCACGTCACCGATCATCATGGCGGAGATGTCATGCGAGATCGAATCCGGGATCGCCGACGGAATGCAGCGGACCGAGAGGTCGTGAATGATCTGCTGAAGGATTCCACCCTCGAGCTTCACGCCGGCCGGCGTACCCACGAGGTGAAGCGGAACATCAACGTGCAGCTCGACACCGAGTTCAATACGGTAGAAGTCGATGTGGAGAATGTTCGGCTTATAGGGGTGGACCTGAACCTCACGGATCAGTGTCGGGATCTTCTCTTTCTCACCGGACATGTCGATGTCGATGTCGATGATGGTGTTGTCGATCGAGATGCGATGGAGAAGAAGGTCGGTCTCGTGGGCGTCGATCGAGACGGGGATGGCTTCGCCACCCTGTCCGTAGACGACCGCGGGAATCCGCCCCGAGGCGCGCAATTTGCGAGCGGAACCCTTGCCAGCTGCGGCGCGGTTCTCGGCGTTCAACGTAACGTTCATGCTCATGGTGGTTCCTACCTGATCCTAGGGCTCTCGGCCCGTTCAGAAGGACGGATCTTCAGATCCGGCCTAGTCGTTTTCCCGGAGTTCGAAGAGCTGGCTGACCGACTCGTTCGAATGGATGTATTCGATCGCGTTCGACAGAAGCGGCGCGACCGACAGAATCTTGAGGCCGGGGAACCGGCGCTCTTCCGGAATATAAATCGTGTTCGTGACCACAAGCTCCTCAAGCGGGGCCTTGGACAGTCTCTCGACCGCCTTCCCCGACAGGAGTGCATGGGTCACTGCCGTGTACACGGCCTTTGCTCCGCGCTCCTTGAGCGCGAAAACGGCGTTTGCCAGCGTTCCGCCGGTATCCACCATGTCATCGGTCAACAGGCAGGTTCTGCCGTTGACGTCTCCAACCACATTCATGACCTCGGAGGCGTTGGCCTCTGGCCGACGCTTGTCGATGATCGCGAATGTCGCGTTCAATCTTTTGGCGTAGCCTCGCGCCATCTTGGCGGAGCCTACATCCGGCGCCACAACCACCAGGTCTTTCAGATTCTTCTCACGGAAGTATTTGATGAAGACCGGCGCGGCGTAGAGGTGATCGACGGGAATGTCGAAGAACCCCTGAATCTGGTGCTGGTGGAAATCGATGCTGACCACTCGGTCCGCGCCGGCGGCCACCAGCATGTTGGCCATCAGTTTGGCGCCGATCGCCACGCGGGGCTGGTCCTTTCGATCCTGACGCCCGTACCCGAAGTACGGAACAACGGCCGTAACACGGGCCGCAGAAGCGCGCCGGGCCGCGTCGATCAGGAGCAGAAGCTCCATCATGTTCTCGGCCGGCGCTCCCGTGGACTGAAGGATGTAGACATCCCGTCCGCGTGCATTCCGGTCGATGCGCACGAAAATCTCACCGTCAGCGAAGTCGCGGATGGTCGCACCATCCACTGCCTCACCGAGGATTCTGCCTACCTCGGCGGCCAGGGGCTCATTTGAGCGCCCGGCGAGCACGAGGACCGGCCCTTGTTGGAGATTTCGTTCCATGAATTCCCGTCGGTTTCCCCCTGCTACGGGGGCCAAACGATACGCCGCGCAGCGGTACGGCGAGGCGATAGCCCGTTAAGCTAGAAATGAGGTGCACTGGCGTCAACGCGCCGGCAGGACCTCGACTCGACGTTCCATGAGGAGGGGGGCCCGGCCCACGCTGCGAAGTTCGACCTGAATCCGGTATTCGCCGGGCTCGACGTCGGCGGGGAGCGACACGACAACCGAGCGCAGGCTGGGCTCCAGCCTCGTTGGCCCTGCCTCGGACCAGCCAAGCTGGACTGGCCGCGCTGGCCCCCCGAGTCCAAACAGGCCGCCGACCCTGCGCAGCAGGCCTCCCTCGACCTTTACCAGGCGGAGGTCGTATTCCAGAACCTCCTCGTGGAGGCCGATCCCGGTGACCTCCCATGCCACCCGGATCGAAGTCCCGGCCCGAAAGGGTCCGAAGGCCAGATGGGGAATGAGTTCCTCGAGGCTCTCTGGGTCGGCGTCTCCCGGATCTGCGAGCACGAGGTCGGAGGTGGCGGCGACGTCGGGGGCCAATAGCGGCAGGTCCAAGCCGGTCCGAAAGCGCCCGGCTCGGGCGGAATCGGGATACCAGACCTCGGCGCTGACCAGATACTCCCCCGCCGGCACCGTCTTCATCAGCACGCCCGAGCCCCCCTCCCCGCGAATCGAATACGGCTCGACGCCAGCGGCGGGAATCAGGAAGAGCCCCCGCTGGGCAGGTTGGTCCGAAAAGCGGGGCGGCAGCATGAGGGGTTCATGCTCGTGCGACCGGTGGTAGCTGGTGTCCTCTTCCATCTCGATCAACCCAACCACGATCGTTTCGTGCCCCCTCGGGAACTTCAGAATCTCGACTCGAGCCGGCGCGATCACCGGGGAATACGATGGCGCATATCCGGTGGTGGTTCGCCCGCCGGCCCGAGGATTCCACTCTCGGGGTTCGGCGGAGATCGGGGTATCGAGTGCATTGCCGGGTGCGGCGTAGTCCCGACTCTCGGGGTGCTGGTGTCCTACTGCCGAAGGGAGTGCTCCGATCTGACCGTGCATTCGCGGATTGGTCACCTCCCAGCCCATCTCCCACCCGTACCTGACCAGCAACTCTTCAAGATCGCTACCCCAGCGCATCGAGTAGCCGTTCCGAGCGTCCTCGCTGATCCGGTTCATCGTGCGGCGAGCCAGCATCTCGGTGCGAAAGTCGTTTCCTTCTATGAGAAACAATGGATCTGACCACGCCCAGAAGCGGGTCTCGACCCTCTCTCGGTAGTCGGAATCCTGACTGTCGAGCAGTTCCCTGCCCTCCTGATCCATCAGCCATCTGGTGTCCAGCCATTCGGATCGGGTGGCGGCAGGCATCCGGTCCATGGCTCGGTCGAAACGTTCTTCGGCCCCGGGGAACTCGGACAACACGTGCAGTGACAGGCCCGCCAGCGCGTCGCACCACCACTCTTCTGGAAGACCGCAGGCGTCCGACAGTTCGAATGCGGCATCGGCTCGGCCGGCCTCAATCAGATATCGGGCACGCTGTCCGAGGATCCACCCGTCGCCGGGGATCATCTCAGCCAGGTTGGAAAGGCGATCGAGGAGGCCCTCGCGGGCGTCGGTCAGCGCCGGAGGTTCAGGTGTGGGCCACCAGTCACTGCCCCCTTCGAACCGCATGCACATGCGACCGACAATTTCATCGCACGACCCACCCCAGGACCCAGAAGAAGCCCGAGGAGCCAGCCGTCGGCGATCACGTTCGAACCGGGCCTGTGCCGCCTCTGCGCCATCCCGGACCAGCGCGGAGTCAAACCCCACTCTGTTGCTGGAGGCCACAACGTCCTGACCCGTCAGGCCCGCCGGCGCGCTCGCCACCAGCGCACCCAGCAGAACAAGCTGCCGGTATCTCAGGCTGCACCGTTTGTGTGCCTTCATGACGGATCCGAAGGATTGGGGATTGGCCCACCAGGATTCGAACCTGGACCAGAACTTCCAAAGAGTTCTGTGCTGCCATTACACCATGGGCCATCTCTTCCGCGGGCAATGCTAACTGCCACAGCGAACCCGATTCAACCCTGAGCCATCTCCGGCTTCGCGTCGATCGACGGAATTGCACTCAGAGTAGAGACCACCCGGAACTCGCACTCAGGCGCAAACTCACGGGCAGTGGTCGCTATCAGTCGGGCCCGACTGAGGGCGGCCTCGACATCCTCGTCGGACCCGGGCGGAACTAGGGAGAAGACCGCCGCGCCGCTTCCCGAGAGGAGAATGTTGGGCGCGCCAGCCTCGGCCAGCGCGCCAAGAGCTGCCCGCACCTCGGGAAACTTCGCCGGCACGACGCACTCGAAGTCGTTCTGCAACAGCGGCAGCAGGTCGCTCCAGTCTGACGTCGGAATGCCATCGAAAAGGGACGCCGGCAGCGCCGCTCCGGCTTCGAGTCGGTGGGCTGCAAGAGCGCCGTAGGCGGGACCTGTCGCCACGTGTACGGGCGGCAGCCCCAGGATCACCGGAATGGATGGAGGCGACGCAAGAGGCGTGAGCACATCTCCCCGGCCGGTGCCCATCGAGAAGGCTGACGCTGTGGCAAAGAACGCCACATCCGCCCCCAGCGAGGAGCCGAGCTCGGCCAGATGCTCGGTCTGCATGGGATAGCCAAAGGCACGATTCAGAAGCCGCAGGGCGGCCCCAGCGTCCGAAGACCCTCCACCGAGTCCGCCGCCCGCCGGGATCTTCTTTTTCAGGCGCATCAGGCCCGAGCAGCGGATTCCGGTTGATTCCTGGAACAGGCGCCCGGCGCGTGTGACCAGGTTGTTCTTCGCTGGCCCCACATCCGCGCCCTCGACCTCAAGCGTCAGCCCGCCCGACTTCCGGTGCTCAAAACTCAGCGTGTCAAAGAGCCCCACGGCCAGGAACAGCGTTTCAAGATCATGGAAGCCATCATCCCGACGACCCAGTATCCGGAGGCCAATGTTGACCTTGGCCGGCGTGCGGAGGGTAAAGGTCACCCAAGGTCCTCCGGCGGCCGATCATCCGTCCGGTCCGCCTCGGCTTCTGCCGCGGCGACGGAGTCGAATGGCACCGCTACCGGCTTTTCGGGGGCGGCCTCGAGTTCCTCATCAGCGTGGCTGACCTGACCAAGCGACATGCCGACCTGCCGGGCGTACCACAGTCCAATCAGAGTCACCGGGATGAATCCACCCAGATGGTAGCCGTAGGCGAATGCCAGAGTCGAGGTCTGATCAACCTGATAGACAGTCTCGAGCGCGAACTGGACGGAGACATGGAACGTCCCAAAGAAGCCCGGGGCCGCAGGCACTGCCACACCAAACCCGACCACAGCCTCCGTAAAGAACGCCGCCACGAGACCCACATCAATGCCAAAGGCCAGCATCCCCAGGTAGAACGACAGGCCATGCCAGAGCCAGAAGCCGACGGTCCAGAGGAGCGCGAGACTCAACAGTCGAGGCGACTTCACGACCTCCAGGGAACCCAGGAAGGCATGCAGCGCATCGACAAGGACGGTGCCGAATCGCTCAGGGAGGTAGCCGGCCAGCTTTTCCATTACCCGGACCACGGGCTGAGGGAAAACGAGCAGCGCGAACAGGAAGACAGCCACGCCTCCCAGAAGCGTCACCACTGTCTGAAGAATCGCCATGAACCCGGCCCCCATCTCGACCTCGGGGAAGCCCGGGAGCAGGACGGTCACCACGAGCATGGCGGCCAACACCAGCCCATCCAGCACCCGCTCCACGACAAGCGATCCGAAGGCGGCGCTCGCGGTCACGGTCGGCTGAAGTCGGGCGAAGGCAATGGCCCGTGCGAACTCGCCCATGCGGGCGGGCAGCAGGTTGTTGGCCATGAAGCCGATATTCACGGCAGCGAATCGGGCACGCAGCCCGGTGTTGGGATCAACCGGGGTAAGCAGAACCTTCCAGCGGAGCGCCCGGATGAAGAAGCCGAAGGTGGCCACAAAGACCGCAGCCCCGAGCAGGACGAAGTCGGCGCCCCGGATGAGCAGCCAGATGTCGACCAGCGAATCATCCTTGAGCGTGTACCAGATCAGGCCAGCGGAGATCAGAAACCCGAGGGCACCCTTCCATCCCAACTTCATGAGCGGGCCTGCCGGAGAAGGGCGCGCATATCACGGACCGCAGAATCCATCCCCATCAGGATCGCTCGGGCCATCATGGAGTGTCCGATGTTGAGTTCCTCGATTTCGGGGATGGCCGCAACCGGCATCACGTTCTGATAGGTCAGGCCATGCCCGGCGTGCACATCGAGCCCAAGCCCGCGGCCCAGCACCGCAGCTGCCCTCAGTCGGTCGACCTGGAGCTGCGCCTCAGCGGCGGTTCGGGCGTTGGCGTACTCCCCGGTATGCAACTCGATCGCCTCCACACCGAGTTCCGCCGAATGCCTGACGGTAGCCTCGTCCGGATCGATGAAAAGCGAAGTCCGGATCCCCACACTCCGAAGGCGATCGGCCGCCGCACCCACCCTCTTTCGGGCGGCATCGCTGCCCAGGTCGAGACCACCTTCCGTGGTCACCTCTTCGCGCTTCTCCGGCACGAAAGTCGCCTGATAGGGCGCGACCTCGATCGCCAACTCGACGATCTCGTCGACCGTTGCGAGCTCCAGATTCATGGGCGTCCGGATCGTCTGGGCCAGAACCCGGACGTCCCGATCCTGAATGTGGCGACGATCCGCGCGCAGATGGACGGTGATGCCATCGGCACCAGCAAGTTCGACCAGCACCGCGGCCCTGACAGGGTCCGGCTCGTCGGTCTTTCGGGCCTCACGCAGGGTCGCCACGTGATCGATGTTGACGAAGAGTCTGAGCATCCGGGTCTCCTTCACCGGTGATCGGGTCCGGAAGTGGCTGGCTGCTCCAGCCCTTCGAGAATCTGACGGTAGAGTTCGCGGGCCCGAGGCGGAAGCGCCCGCAGGTGCAGATCAATCTCCTCAGGGTCGTGTAGTGGACCCGCCCGGTGCGATCCGGAAGAGCGCATGAGAGACTTCGCTCCAGCCTCGGCACCGTCGGCGGGAAGCCCGGCATCCATAAGAAGGTCCGTTCCGACCGAGTGGATAGCCGCGGCTGCTTCCAGAATCAAAGCGCGGGCGCCGGCCGCCAGCGGTCGACGGTTGACGGGAATCTCAAGGACGCGTCCACCGAGCGCCTGAACCAGTCGGCGGCCTGCCGCAGCCGCAGCTACCTCCCCGGAGACAACCACAGGCGCTCGCTCAAGCATATCGCCGTCCTCGGCAGCCCCGGTCAGCCCGACCATCGGATGCCAGGTCCCCACGGCATATCCGGCCCCATGGAGCGGTGCCATGGCGTCGCCAGAAATGCTGATTGAGGCATGGAGCGCGGGTATGTGTGACTCCGCGGGGCCAAGTGCCGCCAAGGCCCAGGCCATCTCCCCAAGCGATTCGTCCGGCACGGCCAGAAAGAGCACGGTCGTACTCGGGTCGGGGCGTGCCAGCCCGAAATGATATTCCGCCAGACCTCGACCGAAGAGTGGGTGGGACGGCGGCTCCGGATTGCGCCCGTAGTAGGTCAGGCTCCTTACCGCCTCCGTCTGAACCAGCGCCACTCCGAGTGCCAGTCCCAGCCGACCCGGCCCCACGATCACCATGCGTTCCATCAGACGGCGCTCCACGGTGTGCAGCTCATCCTCTAGTCACCACTTCAATGTCGCTTCGCTGCTCAAGGCGGCCCAGAAGGGCCACAGGCAGGCGGGCTGTTACTTCCAGCTCCGAGCCATCGGTGGTCTGATCGATCAGTTCCCCGCCCCGATGAATCTCCGCGAGAACATCTCCGGCCGAGGCGGGCAGCCGCATTACCACCTTTTCGAGTCGGGCCCGAAGGCGGGCGACCAGGGCCTCACGGAGGCGATCCAGCGTAGCAGGCTCGTGAGCAGAAACGAAAACAGCCGGTGTGGAATCGATGGCCAGGATGCGATCCCGCAACGCCAACTCCTCGGCATGGGTGAGCCGATCAATCTTGTTGTAGACCATGACGACCGGCCGGGTTTCCAGATCGAGATCAGCCAGCACCTCCTTTACGACCGCCGCCTGCTCTTCCCGATCCGGATGCGAGGCGTCGATCACATGCAGGAGCACGTCAGCCTCGCGCGCTTCTTCGAGCGTGGATCGAAAACTGGCAACCAGGTGGTGAGGCAGCTTGCGAATGAACCCGACAGTATCGGTAACAAGAGCGATGTGGGTATGACCCAGATCGACTTCTCGGGTCGTAGAATCCAGCGTCGCAAAAAGCCGGTCTTCAATGAAGACGTCGGAACCAGAGAGTGCCTTGAGAAGGGAGGACTTTCCGGCGTTGGTGTAGCCGACAAGCGCCGCTCTGAACTGCCCTTCCCTGGACTTCCGCTGGGTCTCGCGCGCTTGAGCGACCAGCTTCAGCTTCCGTCGCAGATCGGCAATGCGCTTGCCGATCAGACGGCGGTCGGTCTCAAGCTGAGTTTCGCCCGGGCCACGCAGCCCGATTCCGCCCCGGATTCGCGACAGGTGACTCCACATCCGCTTCAGTCGGGGAAGCAGATACTGAAGCTGAGCAAGCTCGACCTGCATCTTGGCCTCACTCGAACGCGCGCGAGTAGCGAAGATGTCGAGAATGAGCTCCGAACGATCCATGACCCGGACGCCGGTAAGCTCCTCCAGATTCTTGCCCTGAGCCGGAGAGAGTTCCTCATCAAAAATGACGAGATCAGCCTCTGTCGCTCGGACGGCTTCGGCGACCTCTGCGGCCTTCCCTTCCCCGATATATGTGCGGGGATGGGGCGAGTCGATTTTCTGACTGACGATCTGTGTCACCCGCCCACCCGCGGTGTCGGTCAGCCTGGCCAACTCAAGCAGGTGCTCTTCGGCGAGCCGTGGGGAGACGTCGCGGGTTGGAGCACCGACGAGCACGGCCTTGTCGACCGGCCTGTGGTTATCGATCAGCTGGGTTGGAATGGCTCCACCGTTAGTGCAAGTGTTTGAACGTCGTACCCACGAGGGTCTCGCAGGAAATGTGCCGCCGCCTCAGGATACTCAAGCATCCGAGCCGGATGAAGAACCTTCGCCCGGGGCCTCACCGCGGGTCTCACCGCGGGCCTCACGACGGCGTGCGTCAAACCACGCCATCCGCTCGGTCAGAGTCTTTTCGAATCCGAACCGGCCTGGCTGGTAGAACTTCGCCCTCGCCAACCGCTCCGGCAGGAAGGACTGGCCCGAAACCCCCGACTCGGTCTCGGGATCGTACTGATACCCCTTTCCGTAACCCAGATCCTTCATCAGACCTGTCGGTGCATTCCGCAGATGCAGCGGCACCGACTCCCCAGGCGTTTCACGTGCGGCCTCGCGCGCAGCCTTCCACGCGGAATAGACCCGGTTGGATTTCGGAGCCAGCGCCAGGTAGACGGTAGCTTCGGCCAGCGCCAACTCTCCTTCCGGCGCTCCCAGAAAGTGGTAGGCATCCCGGGCGGCGATAGTGATCTCCAGCGCCTGCGGGTCGGCCAGGCCGATGTCCTCAGAGGCCATGCGGACCAGGCGCCGTGCCAGATATAGTGGATCGTCACCCCCGTCGATCATCCGGGCAAGCCAGTACAGAGCGCCGTCCGGGTCGCTTCCACGGATCGACTTGTGGAGGGCACTGACCAGGTTAAAGTGCTCCTCCCCGCCCTTGTCGTAGATCGCGAAGCGGAACTGCAGCGCCTCTGCCGCGACATCGGGATCGAGACTCCCCCCCTTTCCGGCCAACCGCGCCGCCGCCTCAAGGGCGCCGATGGCTCGACGGGCATCCCCATCCGCCTGCTCGGCAATTCCGACCAACGCGTCGTCAACCTCGGTGATCCCCATCCCGCCAAGTCCCCGCTCCACGTCGTTCAGCGCCTCGCGAAGGATGGCGGTGACCGCCTCGACACCCAGCGGTTCGAGCACATAGACAGGCGCACGCGACAACAACGGCCGCACGATCTCGAAGGACGGGTTCTCGGTGGTCGCGCCAATGAGGATGACGGTGCCTGCCTCGACGTGAGGCAGGAAGGCGTCCTGCTGTGCCTTGTTGAAGCGATGGATCTCGTCGCAGAACAGGATGGTCCGCTTTCCCGTCGCCTCGAGCCGAACCGCGGCCTGAGCGACGATTTCACGGACACGAGCGATACCGTCGGTCACGGCCGAGAAGGGAACGAACTTCGTCTTCCCGCGCTTGGCGATAAGCCGAGCCAGGGTCGTCTTGCCGCTCCCCGGCGGCCCCCAGAGGATCATGCTGGTCTGCTCGGCACCGTCGAGCATGGCCCCCAGAGCCTTTCCGGCTCCCAGCAGGTGCTCCTGTCCTCGGAATTCGTCCAGCGTGCGCGGGCGCATTCGTGCCGCCAGCGGCGCACCGCTCGGCATGGAGTCATCGGCTTCACCGGCGCCGGAACTGCCAGTGGCCGCGAAAAGATCCGGGCTGCTCACGAGCGTCCCGCGGCGATCCAGCTGTCAGCCAACTGCCCCAACGCGTCTCGTTCGTTGAGTGAGGGATCGGCGAGGACACGATCCAGCAGATGGCTGAGCAGGTCACCGAACCATGGCCCTGGGCGGTGCCCGGCCAAAATCAGATCGCGACCCGAAAAGGCCAGGTCGCCGATGGCCAGGGGAGCGCCGCTACGAAGGACATCCCGCAGAGCCTGGGCCGCGCGGGCCAGATCGGTGCGCCCTTGCCCGTCGCTCGCGGCACACCTGGACCCCGCCAGTCGAACCAGATCGGCGAGGTGTTCCGGCCCAACCTGAGCCAGGAACCGGCGACGGACCTCCCCATCAACTTTCGCTCCGGGGACCGTGTCGCCGGCCGCGATCAGAGCCGCGGTGCGTCCGATCCGTGCCTTGGAGAACCGGAGCCGCGTCATCAGAGTCACGGCTGCAATTGCCGCTCGAGCGTCGCGGTCCGACGTCGCGTTGAGGCCCGTCACCGCATCCAGCGGAGCACTCGCACCGCCACCCCGGATCAGGGCCACCCATCTGAGGAGTGGCCGAGTCGAGGGGAGGCGGTCCGCAGCTTCCATTGACTCAGAAAGCGAGTCGTTTGGGTCGCCGGCATCCGAGCCAGAGCCAGAGCCAGAGTCAAAGTCAAAGTCAAAGTCAGAGCCGGAGTCCGAATCAGAGCCAGAATCAGAATCGTCGCCCTTCCGATCGAGCACCTCAGGAGCGATCACGGCGAGTGCCCCGCTCTCCAGATAGAGGCCCAGCGACCGGGACGGGGGCGCCGCGGCAGCCAGGATCTTCCAGATCTCCTCGTGGATCCGCTCCACCGAGAGCCCGCGAAGTTGTTCGACCGAGGCGGTCAGCGCCTCCCAGGTCTCGCTATGGATTCCAAAGTCGAGCCGCCCCGCAAAGCGCATCGCCCTCAGGATCCTCAGGTAGTCTTCCCCGAAACGTTCTTCTGGCCGCCCCACAGTCCGGACAATCCCGGCGGCGATGTCGGCCGCGCCGTCAAAAGGATCGAGAACTTCTTCCCGAAGCGGATGCCAGGCGATGGCATTGATGGTGAAGTCGCGGCGCGCCAGGTCGTCTTCAACCCGATCGGCAAAGGCGACGACGGCATGCCGGCCATCGGTCTCGACGTCCTTTCGAAAAGTCGTGACTTCGTACATCACGCCATCGCGATCGAGGACGCCGACCGTCCCGTGGTCGATCCCAACCGGGACCGTCCGTCGAAACAGCTTCTGCATCTGTCGGGGCGTGGCCCGCGTGGCGAGATCCCAGTCTTCGGAGGGACGGCCGAGGATGGCGTCACGCACTGCCCCACCCACCGCCCAGGTTTCGAACCCGGCGTCCTCAAGGGTCTGGGCAATCCACCGGACCGCTCCGGGAGTCCGAATCCGGATCGTCACCCCACCAGCACCGCGCCGCCATTCACATTCACGATCTCGCCGGTAATGTGGCGGGCCAGCCCCGATGCCAGAAAGACGATGGGGCCCGCGATGTCGTCGGGCGACGCCACCCGTCCGATCGGGATCTTCGCCTCGATCGTACTGCGCTCGACTCCCTGCATGGCCGGAGCCGCCATCTCTGTGTCGATCCAGCCCGGTGCGACCGAGTTCACGGTGATGCCGCGCGGGGCGAGTTCCACACAGAAGCCCTTCACCAGCGAAACCAGCGCACCCTTGCTGGCCGCGTAGTCCGCATGAAACGCCTCGCCGCGTTGGGCCGCGGTCGAAGTGACGATGATCAGACGACCATCAGGGCGAAGAGCCCGGGCGGCTTGCTGACAGGTGTAGAAGGCTGCGTTGAGGTTCACATCGAGCGTGCGTTTCCAGCGCTCGGCATCCATATCGGCAATCGCCACATCCTCCACAGGCCAGATGCCGTGATTGACCACCACGATGTCGACGCCCCCGAATTCGCTTACGCCACGTTCGAACAGGGCGGCCGCTGCAGCTGGGTCGGTCAGGTCACCCGCCTCGGCCCAGGCAGAAACACCTCGCGCCTTCAGATCGGCCACGGTCGCCGCAGCCTCGTCCGCACGATTCCGGTAGGAAATGCCCACGTTTGCGCCGGCCTCGGCCAGGAGCAGAGATGTGGCGCGGCCCACACCGCGGGATCCGCCGGTAACGATGGCGTTCTTGCCGGAGAGATCAATCAGGTTGGTCATGCTGGCATCCATTTTCCGCCCAGGTGTTCAAGGTGGAGCCTCTCGGACTTCAGAATCTCGCTGATCAGGGCGCCGGCCTCGTCGCTCAGGTCGGCGAGGGCCATCTCATAGAAGGCCACCTCGTCGACCTCGGCCCGCCGAGCCCGGTCCTCCCATCCCGCCAGTTGGTCAGTGGGTCTTGGGAGCCCGGACAGGTCCTCTGGCTTCTCGCCCATTTCCAACAGGCGCGCCGTGAGCCTGGAAAGATGATGCTGCTCGTCGGCATGTAGACCGTTGAGACGGTCGACGGCATCGGCATTCCCAGCCGAGTCTGCCTGAGCTGCGAACGAGCGATAGAGGAAGGTCTGAGCCTTCTCGCGGCGACGTCCCTCATGCAGGAATTGGAGCAGGTTCATCGGGCAACTCCAGCAAACGCTTCGTCAACGGCATCGCAGATCATGTGACCGATAGCCAGATGAATCTCCTGAGCCCGTGCAGTCACGGAGGTCGGAACGATCAATGCGTGATCAACCTCTGCCGTCAACGCACCCCCATCTCGAGCAAGCATCGCCACAGTGACGACCCCGGCTTCGCGAGCTGCTTGAGCAGCCCTCAGAAGGTTGGTCGAGTTACCGCTCGTCGAGTGAAGGAACAGCAGGTCCCCCGGCGCTCCGAGTGCCGCGACCTGACGGGCGAACACCTCATCGAAGCCGAAGTCGTTAGCGGCGGCGGTGAGGATCGAGGTATCCACGGTCAGGGCGATCGCCGGAAGCGCCGCTCGTTCCCGCTGGAATCGGACCACGTACTCGGCCGCCAGATGCTGGGCATCGGCAGCGGATCCGCCATTGCCGCAAAAGAGCAGCTTTCCGCCCTTGTTCAGCGTCGACAAAGCCAAGTCGGCTAACGCCGCGACTTGCACCGAGAGATCGCGCTCGCATCGGTCGGCCAGGTCCCGGAGTTCACCGAAACTCGTTCGGATTTCCATTTCGTTCATTCGCAATTCCGTCCTTCGGGCATTTCGCTCTCTCCGCTTATTCTGTTCCAATGATCCGCCGCAACCGGCCCATCATCCCGGGAGTCTCGGCAAGCAGCCCCACCGGAAGGGGCTCCTCATCGTCCATGAGTCGTCTGGGATTGGTCTCGGTCAGCGTGAGGAAGGATTCCATGGCATCCTTCTCTTCAAAGAAGTCCCGCACGCCCTGGTAGTACAGGTTCAAGTTGGGCCTTCCGTGGAAATCGGACGCCAGGTAGCTGACCAGACCCTCCCGGAACAGTCGCCCCGCGACGAGTTTTGCCGACTTGCCATAACGTCCGCAGACCGACCCGTAGTTGACCTGGAGCAGTGCGCCCATGTCACGCCATTCGCGCGCGATCGACCGGGTGTGCTCCATGCCACCGTAGCGTTCCGGGTGAGCAATGACGGGTCGGATCCCCGATGAAACCAGGCGCTGGATTACGCGGTGGGTCCCCGGCGGGACCTGAAGCCGCGGCCACTCGACCAGCATGAAGCGAGTGCCTGCCAGACGAAGACCCTCATCGTTCAGATCCACGTCCGGGATGTCGAGCATGACCTCGAAGCCCTGTGCCAGCTGAACCTCGGGCCAACGCGCGGCGACCTCAGTCCGCAATGTCTCGAACGCCCCCCGCACCTCTTCGAACCGGGGAGTGAAGCCACCAGGCTCGCGCCCAACCGACGCATTCAGGTGGGGGGTTGTGAGAATTCGACGAAAACCAGCCTCCGTCATTCGCCCGATCCCCTCCATGGCGTCTTCCAGGTCCCGCGCGCCATCATCGACACCCGGTACCAGGTGCGAGTGAAAATCGCAGGGACCAGGGACGGGCTGGGTCATTCTGAAAAGCGCTCGATCAATCTGGCCAACGCTGCGTCGGGATCCTCGGACTGGATCGCGGCCTCGCAGGCCCAGGTCAGGAAGCCGTCGGCCGCGAGCAGATCAAAGGCGCCGCCCCTGGGACGATCCAGCGGGTCGAGGGCCCGGGCCAGGGCCCGGAGGGCTTCACCCGCGAGAGCGTCTGCCCCCGCCGGTGCATCACCCATCTCCGGCTCCATCCACTGCCCGAAGTTCCCCGGAACCGGCGGCTGCCGCTCCGCGATCCAGCTCTTCAGATCGCCGGGACTCACGCGAGCCCCTCAGCCAGTCGGGTTACCACGGGAACGACAGCGTCCAGAGCCTCGCCAACCTTGTTGTTGTCACCCACACCTGCCTGAGCCATGTGGGGACGACCACCCCCACGCCCGCCAGCGATCGCAGCGACTTCACGGATCACCGCGTCGGCCTTGAGACCCCTCTGAATCAGGTCGTCGGTCACGAACGCGAAGAGGGTCACTTTCTCCTCGGGAAGCTCGGCCGCCAACACCGCCACACCACTTCCGCCCTCAATGAACTCATCGCCCCAAGCCCGGGCGTCGTCCGCGTCGCGAGCCTTGAGTCGCGCCGCCTTCACCCGCGTTTCGCCGCCGCCGACGGCAACGGTGGCCTCAGCGACAACTGACTCGCCGGCGCCACCTGACGCCCGCATCTCTTCGATCATCTTTTCGAGACTGCTTCGCTCGGCCAACAGCTGTTCGGCCCGGTGGACGAGGTTGTCGGGCTGGGTCTTGAGGACGGCGGCCGCCTCGTCGATGCGGGACTCAAACTGGGCGAGGTGAGCAAAAGCGCCCGGCCCGGTCTGCGCTTCAATGCGCCGGACACCCGCGGCCACACCACTTTCGGAGACGATCCGGAACAGCCCGATCTCGCCCGTGTGGCGGACATGCGTACCTCCACACAATTCCATGCTGACCGCGGGAATTTCCACCACGCGGACTTCGTCCCCGTACTTCTCACTGAAGAGCGCCATGGCACCGGCCGCAACGGCGTCGGCGTGAGCCATGACTCGAGTGGTGACGGGATGATCGGCCCAGACTCCCGTATTGACCTGTGCCTCAACCCGGCTCTTTTCGTCCGCGGTCATCGGTGCGGTGTGGGCGAAGTCGAAGCGCAGTCGATCCGGCACGACCAGTGACCCCCGCTGGACCACGTGCTCGCCCAGAGTGTTCCTCAGGGCGGCGTGAAGCAGGTGGGTGGCGGTGTGATTGCGTTCGGTATCACGACGCACACGCCCATGAACCTCGGCATTGGCCTCTACTCCGGCCCATGACTCAGGGAGCGACCCGCTCCAGAGGCCCGCGACCGCTGAGCGTCCCTCGACCTTGCGAACGGAATCGATCACGACCCGCCACGCGGTCCCCTCAACCACACCGGAGTCCGAGATCTGGCCACCGCTCTCCAGATAGAACGGGTTCTCCTCCAGGATCAGCGACAGGCGATCGCCGTCGTGGTTGGCAGCCAGGACAGTGGTCGAACTCGATCCCGTGCCGTACCCCACGAAGGTCTGGTCAGCCGGGGTCGAGTAGTCCCAGTCGGCCGTCTTCTCATCGCCAACAACATCCTGTCGGTTGGCGGCCCGATCGGCCCGACTCCGCTGGCGCTGAACCTCGAGCGCGCTTTCGAATCCCTCAATATCAAGATCCCATCCGCGCTCACGAGCCATCAGCTCCGTGAGGTCGACCGGGAACCCGAACGTGTCGTACAGCTTGAAGACTTCCTCGCCCGGGATCGTGCCGCCGGTTCCCTCGGTCGGTGCGAGCTGCTCGAACCGGTCCAGGCCGCCCTCGATTGTGGCCAGGAAGCGTTCTTCCTCGCCTCGCGTGGTCTGGATCAGGTGCTCGCGGCGAGACTCAAGCTCCGGAAAGACGTCCGACATGGTCTCAATCACCCGCTCGACCACATCCACCAGCGTCGGCTCGCGTCGCCCCAGCAACCAGGCGTGACGGACCGCGCGGCGCAGAATCCGGCGCAGGACATAGCCCCGCCCGTCATTGGAGGGGAAAACGCCATCGGCCAGGAGGAAGGCCACCGCACGGGCATGGTCGGCGATGACGCGGAAACTCACACCGCGCGGTGAATCGGCATCGTAGGCTTCCCCGACGACCTCCCCTACTCGGTCGAGCAACGGACGGAACAGGTCGGTATGGAAGTTGGTCGAGCATCCCTGCAGGACGGCCGCCATTCGTTCCAGACCCGCACCCGTATCGATGCTGGGTGCCGGAAGAGGGTTAAGCGTCCCTTCCCCGTCCCGATCGAACTGCATGAAGACCAGATTCCACAGCTCAACGAGCTGTCCATCATCGGCCAACTTTTCGAAGGTCTCGGTATCCAGGAAGGTCCTCTCCCCCTCGGGCCTGAGGTCGTAGTGGAGTTCCGAACAGGGGCCACAGGGGCCCGTATCCGCCATCTGCCAGAAGTTGTCCTTGTCCCCCAGCCTGTAGATCCGCCTGGGATCCACGCCTACCGACTTCTCCCAGATCTCCGCGGCCTCGTCGTCCGTATGATGCACGGTCACGAAGAGCCGCTCGGCGTCGATCCCCAGTTCGCCGACCAGGAAATCCCACGCGAAGTGGCAGGCCTCTTCCTTGAAGTAGTCCCCGAACGAGAAATTCCCAAGCATCTCGAAGAAGGTGTGGTGTCGAGCCGTTTTCCCGACCTCTTCAAGGTCGTTGTGCTTGCCGCCGGCCCGGACGCACTTCTGCGAAGTCACCACGCGTGAGTATCCGAGGTCTTCCTGACCCAGGAAAACCCGCTTGAACTGAACCATCCCCGCATTGGTGAAGAGCAGGGTCGGGTCGTCCGCCGGGACCAGCGTAGAAGAAGGTCGAATCTCATGGCCGCGGGCCCGGAAAAATTCCAGGAACCGGGTCCGGATATCGGCTGCCGTCATCGAGAGAAAAGCCTGAGGTGCAAAGGAGTCCGGGTGCAGGTGAGAACATAACCTGTGGGCCGGAAGGGTGGGAATCCGAAAGGGGCCGATCGGACGCATGATCTACACGTCGCGCCGAGCTCTCGCGATACGGAAAAGGCCGCCCCGATCTGCCGGGGCGGCCTTCGAACCGAATCGGTTCAAACCGGAGCGCCAGGGGATCGGTCAGGCCTTGATGGGGGCCTCCGCCTCATCGGTGTTGTCCGCCGCCTTGTCCGCAGCCTTGCCGGCCGCCTTGTCCGCCGCCTTGTCCGCGGCCTTGTCCGCGGCCTTGTCGCCCTCCGGTGGAGCCTCCGGCGGAACCAGCC
Source organism: Gemmatimonadota bacterium (assembly GCA_041688945.1). GTDB lineage: Bacteria > Gemmatimonadota > Gemmatimonadetes > Longimicrobiales > Gaopeijiaceae > Gaopeijia. The sequence goes on from JBDNHE010000037.1 coordinate 102,079, forward strand.
CCAGTGCCACACGTAGCCGGGCATCGATCTCCTCGGCCACATCGGGATTCTCGACAAGGAAAGCCTTCGAGTTCTCCTTACCCTGCCCAAGCCGCAGATCCCCGTACGAATACCAGGCCCCCGACTTGTCTACGATATCCAGCTCGCTACCCAGGTCGATCAGGAGACCCAGGTGCGAGACACCCTCGTTGTACATGATGTCGAACTCGGCCTGCTTGAAGGGCGGCGCGACCTTGTTCTTTACCACCTTTACGCGGGTCCGGTTGCCGATAACGTCCTGGCCGTCCTTGATCGCGCCAATCCGGCGGATATCCAACCGCAGCGAGGCGTAGAACTTCAGAGCCCTGCCACCCGAAGTGGTTTCAGGCGATCCGAACATCACGCCGATCTTCTCGCGAATCTGGTTGGTGAAGATGACCGAGGTGTGTGAACGATTGACCGCACCCGTAAGCTTCCGGAGCGCCTGACTCATCAGACGGGCCTGCAGACCCACGTGCGTGTCGCCCATCTCGCCCTCGATTTCGGCCCGGGGCACAAGCGCCGCCACGGAGTCGATCACCACCACGTCGATTGCGCTCGAACGAATCAGGACCTCGGCGATCTCAAGCGCCTGCTCACCCGTGTCGGGCTGGGAAACCAGGAGGTTGTCGACGTCCACCCCGAGCTTGCGGGCGTAGCCGATGTCGAGGGCGTGCTCCGCGTCGATGAAGGCCGCGATGCCGCCGTCGCGCTGGGCGTTGGCGATCACCTGCAGACAGATGGTCGTCTTACCCGAAGACTCCGGGCCGTAGATCTCCGAAATCCGGCCCCGCGGAATGCCGCCAATGCCGATCGCGGCGTCAAGATTGACGGCGCCCGTACCGATGGCCTCAAGCTGAACCCGCGGCCCATCAACCCCCAGCCGCATGATCGCGCCCTTCCCGTAAGCACGCTCGATCGTCGCGAGTGCGTTCAAAAGTGCCTTGTCCCTGTTAGGATCGGGGGCGTCATTCTTGGACATGGTGTCTCCGTGCAGGCTCGGTAGAAAAGTGCGCTTCGGTTCGTTCGAACCCTAAGGTATCGAGACCGAAGATAAAGCGAAAGTGTCTTATTTGCGCTTCGGATCGATCCGGCACGCGAACCAGTCTACGGCCGGTCCGTGGGCGGCGGAATGCACCGATGGGGCCCGACTCTTGCAGCGACAGGTGGGGGAACCCAAGCCGCCGTCGGATGAGGATCCCTTTCCATCCCCTTGCCGGAGAGGAGGTTCCACCCCCAAGCTCTCACGAAACCCACCGGAGTTCCCGCCATGGCCCCCAACGACACCCCGACAACGCCCCGAGGCCGCCTGCGGCTCGAAGAGGCCTCGTCCAAGTTCGAACAGGACGGCCTCATCGCTGCCACCGTTCGGCTCGAATGGAGAGGGGAGTCCGCCGAAGGGATGACTGAAGGTCTCGCCACACGCGAAGGCGTCCTGCGCCTGGGCGCGGAAGCGACGATCCAGGCCGTGTCGGTCCTGGTCAGCGAACGCGCGCCCCCCGAACTCCTCGGTGTGAAGGTCGTCCGAGCCTTCGGCAACTGGGTCGCGATGGCCTGTATCCGGTTGGAAATCAATAATGAGTCGCGTGAACTGCTCGGAGCCCACGCCATGGACGACGAGGATTTCGTCCGCGGAGGGGTCATCGCCGTCCTCAATGCGCTCAACCGGGTGCTGCCGGGACAGTTGGGGTGAGGAGTCAGGGCGCGACGCCCCGATCAGCCGCCCAAACCCAGCAACACATCGGCCGCGATCCCAAGCTCACGCCGTAGTCTCTCGATCTGAGATTTGGAGAGCTCCCGCCGCCCGTTGAAAAACTCTGACACGCGGCTTTTTCCGCCCATCACGTCATCAAGATCCGAGCGCTCCATACCCTTCTGCTCAAGCATGAACAGGACGGCCTGCTGGGGGGTCACAGATCCCATCGGATACTGCCCGTCCTCGTAATGCTCCACCAGCACCGAGAGAAACTCCAGTCGATCGTGGCCTTCACTGCCAGCTTCCACGTCCTGATCCAACAGACGCTCGATCTCCGCGATCGCGGCATCGTACTCCGCCTCGCTTTTCAGAACATGCGGCTTCGAGAAGTCCAGGAGAGCCGTCGTCACGATTGTTCCTCCGCGCACACCCACAGCGTGCCTTCGATCGACTTCAGGTCGTATTCCTCATGCACCAGCACGTGTCGGACATACAGGCGTCCGAGATCGTAGCGCATGTCGACCACCAGCCGATACTTGTTTCCACCCACATTGAAGACCGTACGCCGGGCTCCAAGAAAGCTCGCCGTCGGAAAATCGACCCGCAGTTCATGTGGCGAGCCGTATTCGCGGCCATTGACGATCCTGTACCAGGCATCGAGCGGCCCGACCGCATCCGCATGCTTGATACCGAACTCGCGCAGGGCCTTCCGTGAGATGATCCGCAACGCTTTCTCTTTGATCTGTTCCCCGTTTGGTAACACTCGGTCCAAACCCGCTCCTGCCCCACCCGCCGAAAGGCCGGAAAGCTCGGATGCTCCGCAAGGTCGGGAGCCAACCTGAACAAGTAGTCGTACACGCGGGGGGCGCCGACCACAGTAATCCGCCGTCGAGCACGCCCGACCCAGCGGGCGGGCGAGGAGTGGATCCGAGACGTAGCACGCGCTACGTCGCAGGACCGCACCGGAGCCCAACGCAGCGGAGCGCCGAGATTTCCGGCCGCCCCGCATGGACAAAAAAAACCGCCCGCCCCGGAAAACCGGAGCGGACGGAGTTTTTTTGTCCAGCCGAAACCTACTGGCCGCGGGTTCCGCGGAGGCTCTGATACGCCTGCCACACGCCCGGGCGAACCGGCACGTAGATCGTGGCGAACGGACGCTCAGCCGAGCGCGCCACAAACAGCGGCACACCCATGTGCTCGCCAATCCGCATGATGTTGGCGCACTGCTGCGAGACCGGGTTACCGGACTTGCTGTAACCACGCTCCTCGAACGAGATGTCTTCGTCGTTGGTGTACCAGGCGCGACCATCCGCATAGGTACCGGCGAAGACGACACCCGGACGAAGAGTCCGGATCGAAACGCGACCCGGTCCAACAAGCGTGTCACCCTGCGCGGTCATCAGAACGCGAACGTCCTGACCCGTCGCAAGACAGATGCTGGCCGGGTTACCGGTCGGTGCATCCGGAGCCACTTCACGCGTGACGATCATCGTGTCGGGCGCCGGTGCCGGGAGCTGAATGATTTCCGGCTCGGGACGATCAAGGAACTTCGGCTTGCACAGCCCGTTGCCACACACGCCAACCGAAGCAAGGATGCCGAGCTTCCTGCTACGGTAGATGCTCACCTCGTTACTATAGTTGTTGCCGAGGACGTGCGCACCAACGCGCACACCCTTGATGTCGACCTGCGCACCCAGGTTGATGTCGAAACCATTCCACTCACCGATCAGGTTGAGTGCGGTCTCGTCGGCAACCTCGATCGCCATGTGCGCACCAGCGAACCAGCCATCGGAGTCCGCGTGGTGGTAGAAATCGAACTGGTCGCCTTCCTGGAACATCCCGGTGCCGTAACCGAGCGATACGGTCACGTCATTCTTCGGGAACCAGGTGCTTTCGAAGCCACGCAGGAAGAGCGTGCTCACAGCGTAGAGCGACAGCTCGGTGTCGACGTCGATTCCGCCGAGCGTCGAACGAAGACGCGCGTCGGGGTAGGCAAGACGGTTCGGCGCATACTCAACACCGTTGTCGAAGTCCGGCGCGTTGTTGTAGCGACCACCGACGGCAAGGCCAAAGCCCTGCGCAGCCGGCTTGAGGAGGGCGAGACGACCGTAAACACCGAACAGGTTGCCGCCGGCGTCCGCATCATTCAGCGACAGAAGGCTGGCACCAATTTCGGCACGGTCAAAAAGACCAAGGGTAATTGACCCATCCTCGTAGAATTCGTCAGAGCCAGGGCCGAACCCGATGGCGTTCCCGTTCGCATCGGTCAGGACCGTCTGCGAAAGGCTCGAGAAGAATCCGGAGAAGGTGCCCTGGATCGCAAGGTGAGGAAGAACGCTTGCGGCAGGGTTGTCGAGATAACCCGAGCCGTGGCGAAGCGTGGAAGGCATGGTGGTCTGGGCTGCTGCTTCATGCGCGGCAAAAGCCGACACAGTGATGGCGAGCACGCCACAGATCCAACGATTGGCCCGAAGCTTCATCGGGGTTGTCCTCCGTCCGAAATCGGAAACGTAAGGTGAGTACAAAAACGTAGTGGACCCGGTTGGCCGAGTCTGAAACGCTACAACGTCTGTTTCTAGGAAGAAACGTGCCAGAACATTGACTAAAAATCAATCCCGCTCAAGGTCGTCCAGAGCGGCTCTAACCCTTGTGCCTGCTTGCTGATCGACGTCGAAGTGGGTCACGCCACGAAGCCTCTGGGGGCCAAACGGAAGCATCAGAATTCCGTGATTCTCCAGTTTTTCAAGTACGGATCCCGGGTTGAGCCCGTCTTTCAGGTCCACCATGACCACGTTGGTCTGAGGGGGTCTGGCCGAAAATCCGTCGGTCGAATCGAAGGCTGATGCCACTTCTGCAGCCGTCTGGTGGTCCACGACCAGCCGATCTCGATGGTGTTCGAGCGCGTGGAGACCCCCGGCCGCGATGATCCCGGACTGGCGCATGGCGCCCCCAAAACGACGGCGGACTCGCCAGGCTTCCTCCATGACATCGGCGGGCCCGGCCAGCATGGATCCAACCGGCGCTCCGAGTCCCTTGGAGAGGCAGACCATCACCGTGTCGACCGAACGGGTGAAGTCAGTCAGCGGACGGCCAGTGGCAGCGGCGGCGTGCCAGAGCCTCGCCCCATCCATATGCACCGGGATTTTGCGAGCCCGGGCGACCTCACCGACCGCGTCCAGCACCTCTGGGTCGATCACCTGCCCCCCGGACGCCAGGTGCGTGTTCTCTACGCAGACCAGCGAGGTCCGTGGATAGTATCGGGAGTCAGGACGGATCGCGGCCAGAACGTCGGGTGCGCGCAGGACCCCATCCTCGGTCGGGACGGGGCGAAGCTGAACACCGCTGAGAGCCGCAACCGCACCTTCCTCGTAATGGAAGATGTGCGCCCCGCCCTCCGCGATCGCCTCACCGCCCCAACGGGCCTGCACGGCGATGGCCGTCTGATTGGCCATCATTCCAGAGGGAAAGAAGAGAGCCGCCTCCTTTCCGAGCAGTTCGGCGACCCGCTCTTCCAGACGACGAGTGGTCGGATCGCCCTCAAGGACATCGTCACCGACCTCGGCCTCGGCCATGGCCCGACGCATCTCAGCGGTGGGCTGGGTGACCGTATCGCTGCGAAGATCAATCAGCGGAACGGCGTCGCTCATTGGTGGTCCCTCTTTGTCACGAGCGGAGTCGGGGCTTTGAGTCGGACGGCCCACGCTATTTCGCCAGATCGTCTGCGTTCAGGCGGTCCTCAACGCTTCGCAGTCGGCGCGCGATCGAAACGATCCAACCAAATACCAGCGCCCATACGATCAGATAGGCCGCAAAGAAGTGCCAGTACGAACGACCCAGCCGCTGACGTCCGAGCTCCGCCCCCTGTGCGACGACTTCAGATGGGAGCAGGGATACCAGAAGTACGAAAAGGCCCAGAGCGGCTGCACGCCGGGCGAGTTTAGAGCGAATCATCGGTTCGCCTCCCGAAGGCGCAGTCGGTGTTCGGCGCGGGCCAGTCCCATCCGGAACATCCACAGGCCAAGAAAAAGCAAGGTAAAGACAAGAAACCCGAAGAGCAGCGCAATCACCATCTCGCGTGGTGCCGAAGGCCCATCGGGGCGCAATACAACCGGTTTTGGATGGAGCGAACGAAACCAGTACACGCTCATGTGGATCAGCGGGATGTTCAGCGCCCCGACGATCCCGACCACGGCCGCAAAGCGCTTCCCCTTCTCGGGAGTGGGCGCCGCCTGGCGGACCATGAAGTACCCCAGATAGATGAACCACAGAAGCAGGGTCAGCGTCAGTCGGGCTTCCCACTGCCACCAGGTGCCCCAGGCGATCTTGCCCCAGAGAGGCCCCGTGAGCAGGACCGCAGTGGTAAAGACGATTCCGCCTTCGGCCGCAGCGAGGGCGGCCTGATCCGCCCGCTCTTCACCAAGCCACAGATACACCACGCTGGCGATAGCGACGATTCCGAACGCAAGGAACGCAACCCAGGCGGAGGGCACGTGCATGTAGTAGATCCGCTGCACAACACCCTGCACGGCTTCGGTCGGCACCCAGAAGAAGACCATCCAGAGAAGAACCAGGATGCCGCTCAGCCCCGTCCCGGCCAGGAGTGCCGCCAGGATGCTGGTCCGTCCGTTTTGCTTTCCTGCCATTAGCTAGTCCTCAACGACAAATCGAAAGAGCACCGCGCCTGAGAATAACGCGATCAGCGCAAAGGCGACCAGAATCCGGATGTTGGACGCCACCTCAGCAACTGGCCGACCCAGCAGCAACCGGTTGGTGGCGGAGACGCCGAAAATGATCATGGGCGCCAGGATCGGGAAGAGCAGAAGCGGCAGTAGCGACTCCCCCAGCCGGCTCACTGAAGTCACAGCACCGAACAGGGTAGTCAGCGCTACAAATCCCAGTGTGCCCGCACCCATGGTAAGGGCCAGGGCGATCGGGTGCGCACCGTAGTCGAGCTGAAAGAAGAAGCCGAACACGCCCATCAGAAAGACGACGATCACCGCCACGATCAGAAAGTTGGAAAGCACCTTTCCCAGAAAAATCGCGTCCCGAGGGATCGGCGCGAGAAGAACCCCCTGGAAGGCGTCGTCCTCCGCCTCGAGCTGGAACGTTCGGCCCACACCCAGCAGTCCTGTGAAGATCAACGTCATCCAGATCAGACCGGCGGCGATATCCTGAATCTGCACAACCGCGTGGTCGATCGAGAAGTTGAAGAGGATGGCGACCATGACTGCAAAGGCTGCCATGGTGGTGATCCGCTGACGCGTCCGAAACTCGATCAGCAGATCCTTCCAGGCGATCGCCCAGATCATCCCGAACCAACTCACGAGCCACGCTCCACAACATCGCGGTAGAACGATTCGAAGTCGGTCGAAACGTCGTCCACGGCACCCCAATGGCTGATTCGCCCCCTCACCTGGATGGCCACCACGTCCGCCATTCTCAGCCCCTCTGTCAGGTTGTGCGTGACCATGACCACGGTCCGACGCCCGTCCCTGAGTTGGTCGAGGACACCTCGCAGAACCGCGGAGGCATGCGCATCGAGACCCGTAAACGGTTCGTCCAGCAGAACAACCGAGGGGTCGTGCAGCAGAGTGCGTGCCAGGGCCAGGCGCTGTCTCATCCCTCGCGAGTAGCCCTCGGTCAGTGTGTCCGCGCGATCGGCCAATCCCACAGAATTCAAGCTCGTCTCCACCCGACCGTTCAGATCCGGGACGTCATAGAGCTGCCCGAAGAATTTGAGATTCTCTCGGGCGGTCAGGCTCCCATACAGGTAGGTGTGGTGGCTCAGAACCCCGACCCGGCGTTGCCACTCAGGAGAGCGCGTGTCCAGAGGTGCGCCCCCCTCCCCCAACCCACCCTCGGTAGGTGAAAGAGCTCCGGACAAAATTCGAAGCAGGGTCGATTTGCCAGCCCCATTTGGACCAAAGAGGGTGAGGAACGTGCCATGAGGAAGGTCGAAATCAATTCCCTCGAGGGCACGCTGATACCCGAACGTTCGAGTCACACCCCGGGCCGTGATTGAGGCGGCCCCCTCCCCTGTCCCTGCGGTCGAGGCGGGGCTCGGGGATGCGAAACTCATTCGCTGGCTGCGGACTCCGTGACGGCAAGCGGACTTCCGCATCCTGCACAGAAGCGGCTTCCGTCCGGATTCCGATGGCCGCACGACCCGCAGGCTGTCCCGTCTCGCAGGCCCGCCCTCACCATCGCGACCTCGCGCTCAAGCTGGTCATCGTCCACACCCTCAACCGCCCGGATCGCCGAAAGCGCCTCACCGGCGAGTTGCGCCTGGAGGGTGGTATAGTCCCCCTGATCGAGCTTGCCGGTGTGGTAGTCGTACTCCGCATCCCGCAACGCGATCAGGGCCACACGACGACGAGATTCGGCCTCGGTGGTCTCCTCGACGTCCCGGGTCATCAGCGCCGATTCGCCCTGGATCATGGGCTGCATCAGAAAGGCCACGACCAGGGCCACCAGAATCAGTCCGCCAAGAATCGCCATGTCAGGCTCCCTCGGGTGTTGGGGCTTTGACGGGAGGCGCCGCCACGGCCTTCTTGGGTTTTCTTGCCGGTTTCTCGCCACCAGGCCAGAGCCCGATCAGACCCCCCAGGGACAGCACCATGATCCCGGCCCAGATAAAGCCCACCAGCGGCTTGATCAGGAATCGGAAGTGGGCTCGCTGCGCCTCGGGATCATTCCGGCCGACGACGCCTTCCAGATCGACATCCGCGAGGATCACATAGAGATCCTCCAGCGGGGTCGAGCGAATGCTGACCTCGGTGGCGAAGGAATTTTCCGGTCGGAGGTACGACCGCTTTTCGGGTGTGAGCGTCCCGACGCGGACGCCGTCCTTCTCGACCGAAAAGAGGGCCACTGCCTGCCAGGCCAGGTTCTGATCCCGGTCGTTGACGTTGGTGGACATCCCTTCGTAGGTCAGCCGATAGGTGTGGCCGAAGGGGGAGGTCACTTCTGCAACCTCACCCGGGCGCATCGTCTGCTCCACATCCACATTCCAGGGGGCCCCGGCGAAGGCGGTGAAGATCATCACGATGCCCACGTGTACGATGTACCCACCCCAGCGCCGACGATTCCTCGCGACCAAGTGGTAGAAGGCAGGAAGCACCCCCTCCCCCTCAATGCGGGCCCGCGCACGAGTACCCTTCCAGAACTCGGTCACGATCACGGCCATCACAAAGGCCGCAATCGAAAAGGTCGCCAGCGCCATTCCATGGCGCACGCCAATCGTCCAGAAGACCGCGCCCGTTCCCAGCCCGACTAGAACCGGCCACTGGAAGTTGCGGCGCAGATTTCGCGCGGAAGCCTTCCGCCAGGCGATCACGGGGCCAATGCCCATCAGGGCCAGAAGGGCCAGTCCAATCGGCAGATTCACCCGGTTGAAGAAGGGCGGACCGACCGAGATCTCCTGCCCCATGAATCCCTCTGACAACAGGGGGAGAAGAGTCCCCCACAACACGGCGAAGGTGACGGCGAGGAGAATCAGATTGTTGAACAGGAAGGCCGATTCTCGTGACAGGAACGACTCGATCTGGCTCTCGGATCGCAGCTTTGGGAGTCTGTACAGAATCAGGATCGTCCCGGTGGCCACAACGGCGAACATGAAGCCCAGGAAGATGTAGGCGATCTTCAATTCCGTGGCGAACGTGTGCACCGACTCAATCAGTCCTGAACGGGTCAAAAAGGTCGCGAAGATGGTCAGCAGGAAAGTCAGCACCACCAGTGACATGTTCCAGATCTTCAGCATCCCGCGGTTTTCCTGAACCTGGATCGAGTGCAGGAAGGCCGTCGCGGCCAACCAGGGGAGCAGCGATGCGTTTTCCACCGGGTCCCAGAACCAGTATCCGCCCCAGCCCAGCTCCTCGTAGGCCCAGCGCATCCCGAACACGACGCCGTTGGACAGGAAGAACCAGGAAAGGAGTGTCCACTTCCTCGTCACCTGAATCCACCGTGAATCCAACCTGCCCGAAAGCAGTGCAGAGATCGCAAACGCGAAAGGAATTGTGAACGCCGTGAAGCCCAGATACAGCGTGGGCGGGTGGATCGTCATCCAGTAGTTCTGCAGCTGCGGATTCAGCCCTCGGCCGTCCGCCGCCGTGAAGCCCAGGCGCTCGAACGGATTTACATCTGCAAAGAGGAGAACCACCAGAAAGAACACCTCAATAACCATCAGGGTGCCGATCACATTCGGCATGAACTCTCGGTTCTTCCGTCGATTGGACCAGACAGCCAGGGTGGAGAACATGCAAAGCAGAAGCAGCCAGAAGAGCAGCGAGCCTCTCTGGCCGGCCCACAGGCCGGAAATCTTGTAGAAGAGGTCCAGATCGCGACTGGAATAGGACGCGACGTACCAGTAGTCGAATCGGTCGCGGACGAACATCTCGATCACGCCGAGAGAGGCGAGGAGCGTCAGGCCAAAGGTTGCGTAGACCGATCGTTCGGCCGAAAGGACGAGATCACCGCGATTATTTCGACCCCCGAGAAACCCGAGGACCATTCCCCAGACGGCGACAGGAAGCGCGATCCAGAGAGCAAACTCGCCGAGAATGTTCATCCGTTGTGGTCAGCCGGGGCAGGTTTGGTCAGTTCTTCGCCATTGTGCAGCTCTTCCGGAGAGGCCTCGTAACGGCTTCCGCACTTGGTCAGGAGAGTGGTGGCGACGAAAACCCCGTCGGCGTCGAATCTCCCTTCAAGGATGGCCTCGGTCTTCATGTCCGGAGCGTCATTGAAGGTGTCCGGAAGGAGACCTTCATACCGGGCGGCAAAGCTCACATCAGGATTCGCGGGATCCACAATGCGGAACCGGTGGGTCTGGGAGCCCTCGGCCTGCTCGTAGCTCCGGGGAACAACCTCTCCGGAAACCTTCACGCCAACGTCGCGAAAGGTCGGGTCCGCTTCGATCCGCTCGACCAGTTCGGTCGGCGTCAGATAGAAGACCATGGTGTCCGAGACACCGGTCCAGATCAGGTATGTGACAGCAGCGGCGACTCCTACGAGTCCCACCATGAAGCGACCGTTGTTCGGCATTTCCGGCCCTCATTTTGGCTTTGGGCGGGAGTCCAGCGCGTGCCCCCCACCTGTGCCTGTAAACTCCCCAAAGACACGAAAGTCCGCAATACGTGCAGCCCCCTGATCGAAGTGGGAGTTTTCCCTACTCCATTCTCTTGTCGGACAGTGCCCAGTGCAGCACCGTCTTCACGGCCCGGTTCCATTCTGCCCGGCGGCGCGAACGCTCTTCTTTCGCCATGTCCGGCGCGAATACGGTCGGGGCTGACCGCGACGCCACAAACTCTTGACCGGTTGCCCAGATCCCAGTGGCCAGTCCGGCGAGTCCCGCCACCCCTGCCGCCGTAGTCTCAAGAACCGATGGGCGCAGGACAGGCACTCCCAGGACGTCCGCCTGGAAAGCCATCAGCCAGCCATTAGCGGCCACGCCACCGTCCACAGTTAGTGCGTCCAGCGAATATCCAGAATCCGAGCCCATGGCTTCGAGCACTTCAGCCGTCCGAAAGGCCATCGACTCCAGCGCTGCCCTGACCAGGTGGGCCCGCGTCGTCCCGCGGGTAAGTCCGGTGATGGTCCCGCGAGCCTCAGGATTCCAATACGGAGCGCCCAGCCCGACGAAGGCTGGCACAAAGGACACCCCTTCCGCCGAGTCGACCCCGGCGGCCAGAGCTTCGGTTTCGGCAGCCGATTCGATCAAGCCCAGCCCGTCCCGCAGCCACTGAATCGCTGCCCCGGCGATGAACACCGACCCTTCGAGCGCAAAAACGGCCTCCCCCATGGAGCCGCAGGCCGCGGTCGTCAGCAGGCCGTGCTGCGAGACGACATGGTCGCCGCCGGTATTCATCAGCAAAAACGCGCCGGTTCCGTAGGTATTCTTCGCCTGCCCCGCCGCGAAACACCCCTGGCCGAACAGGGCGGCCTGCTGATCCCCCGCCACACCCCGGATCGGCAGTTCCTGACCGAATGCTTCAGTCATCGCCATGCCGAAATCCCCCGAGCTGCGACGGACCTCGGGCATCATCTGAAGGGGGACCCCGAGTGGCCCCGCCAGATCAGGCTCCCACTGCCCCGAGTCGAGGTCGTAGAGCAGAGTCCGCGAGGCGTTCGTCGGATCAGTCGCGTGTACGGTGCCCCCGGTCAGGCGTGCGATCAACCAGCTGTCGATGGTGCCAGCCGCGATCTCTCCGGCCTCCGCACGGCGCCGAATCTCGGGATCGGACTCAAGCAGCCAGGCGATCTTGGTGCCGCTGAAATAGGGGTCGAGAACCAGGCCCGTCCGACGGCGGTACTCGTCTTCCCTGCCCTCCTCCTTGAGGCGGCGGCACATGCCGGCGGTGCGACGATCCTGCCAGACGATGGCGCGGGCGACCGGAACAAGCGTTGAGCGATCCCACAGAACGATCGTCTCTCGCTGATTGGTAATGCCGATGCCTTCTACAGCGGCCTCTCCGGCCGCCGCGATCGCCTCACGCCCCACTTTCAGGGTGACGGCGTAGATCTCCTCGGCGTCATGCTCCACCCAGCCGGGCTGGGGAAAGTGTTGCGAGAATTCCGAATAGGCCCGGCCCAGGATCCGCCCTGACGCGCCCACAACCAGCGCGGTGCTCCCGGTTGTGCCCTGATCGAGGGCCAGAATCGCTCGCTCTTTCACCTTGTGCTCCAGTCACGTTTGGCTGCGCCGTCGACCGCCTGCGATGCGAAGTCTGGGTCAGGTAGGCCGCATGCGCCATCCGTCCGGGGCTCACCGAGCGACTCGATCCAGGCGACCGGGTCTCCACTCCCACCCGGCCTCCCGCAACAATTCGACGAGACCGTTCAAACTGAGCCCGACCACCGTAAAGTAATCCCCCTCAATTTCGGAAACGAACGTGCCCGCCATTCCCTGGATCCCGTACCCGCCCGCTTTGTCCATTGGCTCCCCCGTCGCCACGTAGCTGGCGATCTCGTCGGGGCTCAGGTCACGGAAGGTGACACCGGTCCGATCGACACGAGAGAACACCTGTCGCTCGGATATCTCAGGCGAATGCCCATCGGTCAGGATCCCGATGGAATCGGCGGCGGGCGGGGCCACGGCCAGGGCGGTGAGGACTTCATGCGTCCGCCCGGAGAGGTGCTCGAGCATGGCGACCGCGCCCGCTACATCCGTGGGCTTCTCAAGGAAGCGCCCGTCCAGCACGACCGTCGTGTCGCCGGCCACGACCAGAGCGTCGGGGTGCAGCGCTGCCACCGCGAGCGCCTTCTCGCGAGCCAGGCGTTCCACGTAGGCACTGGGTGATTCATCGGCTAAGGGCACTTCGACGATGTCAGCCGGCACGATCCGGGGCTCGAGGCCAAGGCGTTGCAACAACTCGCGTCGCCGGGGTGAGGCCGAGGCGAGGATGAGCTCGGGCGAGGCACCCACGTCAGCGCTCCAGGACCAGGGTGACCGGCCCGTCGTTGACGAGCGAGACGTCCATCATGGCGCCAAAGCGCCCGGTCTGGACTCGCCCCGGAAACCGCTCGCGCGCCATCGCAACAAACTGCTCGTACAGCGGAATCGCGACGTCGGGATGGGCCGCGTGCACGAATGAAGGCCGCCGGCCCTTGCTCGTGTCCCCATACAGAGTGAACTGGGAGACGATCAGCAGCTCACCTTGGACCTCGTCCAGCCCGAGATTCATGCGCCCTTCGGCGTCGGGGAAGACTCTCAGTCCAAGAATCTTCTCCAGCATCCAGGTCAGCTGGTCCGGGCCATCACCATCACGGAATCCGACCAGGATCAAGTGCCCTCGTCCGACCTCTCCGACGCAACAGCCATCAACGTGGACAGCTGCCTGCGAAACCCGTTGAAGGACGACCCGCACGGCTTATTCGACCGTGACCGACTTAGCCAGGTTACGCGGCTGATCGACGTCACATTCCCGCAGCACGGCAATGTGGTAGGCCAGCAACTGCAGCGGGATCGAAGCCAGAACGGGCAGGAGGTACGGCACCGTCTGCGGCACCCGAAGCATATGGTCGGCCTTGCCGACAAGTTCGGGAGCCTCGTCCGAGACCACGGCAATGACCTTCCCCTGTCGTGCCTTCACCTCTTCGATGTTCGACACGACCTTGCCGAAGACCGGATCCCGAGGCGCCAGGAAGACGACGGGCATGTTCTCGTCGATCAGGGCGATCGGTCCATGCTTCATTTCGGCGGCCGGATAGCCTTCGGCGTGGATGTAGCTGACTTCCTTGAGCTTGAGCGCACCCTCAAGCGCAACCGGGAACTGGTAACCACGCCCCAGATACAGGAAGTTCGTGGCGTTGGCATAGACCTCGGCCAGCGCCTTCACGTCGTCCGTGTACGCCAGAATTTCCTCCACTTGGGCCGGGAGCGCCTCAAGTGCCTGGACGATCTTGCGGCCTTCAAGAACCGACAGATTCCGTCGCCGGCCCATGTAGAGCGAAAACAGGACCAGAGCGACGATCTGCGATGTGAACGCCTTGGTCGAGGCCACCCCAATCTCGGGTCCGACGTGCAGGTAGACGCCGAAGTCGGTCTCGCGGGCGATGGCGGAGCCGACCACGTTCACGATCCCCATGGTCTTGGCACCGCGCTGCTTTGCCTCGCGCAGCGCTGCCAGAGTGTCCGCCGTCTCTCCTGACTGCGAAATGGCGATGACCAGAGTGTTCTTTTCGAGGATGGGGTTCTTGTAGCGGAACTCCGAGGCGTACTGAACGTCGACCGGTATACGGGCGAGTTCCTCAAGCAGGTACTCGCCGATCAACCCGGAATGCCAGCTGGTGCCGCAGGCCAGAATCGTGATCCGCTCAATCTTGGAGAGCTGTGCGTCAGAAAGGGTGACTCCACCCAGACGGGCGTCGCCCTCTTCGCTGAGCAGACGGCCACGCATGACGTCACGGAGCGACGTGGGCTGCTCCATGATCTCTTTGAGCATGAAGTGCTCGTAGCCACCCTTCTCGATCGCATCCATGTCCCAGTTGACGTGGTGGACCTTCCGGTCGACCGCGCCCCGGTCCTGGTGGAACGTGCGATAGCCGTTCCGATCAAAGACGGCGTAGTCCCCATCATCCAGGTAGACCACGTTCCGCGTGACGTTGACCACGGCGGCAGCGTCCGACCCCGCCATGAACTCCCCATTCTCGCCGATGCCGAGCAGGAGCGGGCTGCCGTTGCGGGCCACCACAATCTTGTCGGGGTCACGCGAAGAAATCACCGCGATGCCGTAGGCGCCCTCGACTTCAGAGAGGGCTGCGGCGACGGCCTGTTCCAGCGCCATCTCGGGACTCCAGAGGTGGTCGATCAGGTGAACCACGACCTCCGTGTCCGTATCCGAGGTGAACTCGTAGCCCTCGCGGAGCAGCCCTGTGCGCATCAGCTCGGCGTTCTCGATGATGCCGTTGTGGATGAGCCCGATGTCGCCATTCGAACTCATGTGCGGGTGCGCATTGACCTGGTTTGGGGGACCGTGCGTGGCCCAGCGCGTGTGCGCGATGCCGACCGTGCCATGCACGGGATTCTCGGCCAGGGCCCGCTCAAGCTGGGCAAGTTTGCCCGGCCGCTTGACCGTCTTCAGGCCCTCAGGCGTCTGAATGCAGACCCCCGCGGAGTCATACCCACGGTACTCCAGTCGGCGGAGTCCCTCGATCAGCAGCGGAGCGGCGTCACGCGCTCCGAGATATCCAACAATCCCGCACATCAGCGTTCCTCGAAAAAATACCGTTCAGTCTGCAGGACGGACGTCAGTTCAGGCCGTCCAGAATGGCGGCGGCCCGATCCAGAAGATCGGCGGCCGCACCCGCATCTCTTCCCTCGGCGATCAGGCGCACGATCGGCTCCGTGCCGGACGGGCGCACGTGCAGCCACTTGCCCTCTTCGGGCCAGGCGAGGCGCAGGCCGTCGGTGGTATCCGCCGCGTCGGCGTCCATCCCCTTGTTCAGCGCCTTGTAGGCCTTCTCAAGCTTGGCACGATCGAAGGTCACCTTCCGCTTGACGATCTCATAGCGGGGCCAGTCGGCCGCCGCCCGGGACAGAGTCGTCTCGCAGTCTGCCAGGTACTGCAGGATCAGCGCCGCGGCCACGGGGGCGTCGCGCGTGTAGTGCATGTTGGGCAGGATCACACCGCCATTCCCTTCACCGCCGACGACGGCCTCATGCTCCTGCATTCCGCGAGCGACGTTGATCTCACCCACCGGAGTGCGGAAGATCGGGCACTCATAGGCGCGGGCCACATCTTCAACGACCTGACTGGTCGAAAGGTTGGTCACGACGGGACCAGGCGTATCGCGAAGCACGACTGCCGCAGCAAGTGCCAGCGTCATGTCCTCGCCCAGCGCGCGGCCCTTCTCATCTACCAGCGCAAGCCGGTCTACGTCCGGGTCGACCGCAAAACCGACATCGCAGTTGTGCTTCCGGACCAGCGCTCCGAGTTCCTTGAGGCTTTCAGCCGTGGGCTCGGGATCCCTCGGGAACCAGCCGTCGGGCTCGCCGTGGATCACGACGACTTCGCAGCCCAGGTTCTCAAGAAGGCGGGGCATGATCACGCCACCCGCGCCACGGACACAGTCCAGAGCAACTTTCAGCTTGCGGCGCTTCAGACGCTCCACATCAAGCTGATCCAGATCGAGGATCGCACCGATGTGCCGGTCAATTGCCCCAGGATCAGCCGAGACTTCGCCCAGCTCATCCCAAGGCGCGCGCACGGGGTCGAGCTCGGCCAACCGCTTCAAAAAGCGCTTCGACGCCTTGCCGTCCAGGAACATTCCCTCGGACGACGCCAGCTTGAGGGCGTTCCATTCGGCCGGATTGTGGCTGGCCGTGACCGCGATCCCGCCAGCCGCGCCGTGGTGCTCCACCGCCAGCATGACCGTGGGAGTCGGGACGACACCAACATCAATGGTGTCCACGCCGACAGACTGGAGTCCGGCCAGGACGGCCCGTTCGATCATCGTGCCCGAGGTCCGGGAGTCACGGCCGACCACGACCGGTCCATCCTTCCCCTCAGACAAAAGAAAGTCTCCATATGCCGCAGCGATGGCGGCCGCCAGGTCAGGAGTAAGGGTGCTGCCGATGCGTCCCCGGAATCCGGAGACACTGACCATGAGATCAGTGGGTAGCGAAACGGGCATGATGAACCGGAAAGGTTGATCTGGAAGGAGCTAGTGTGGTGTATCAGGTGGCTCGCGAACTAGTGGATACGCCACACTCGAAAGCTTTTGACGTTCGTGGATCGTGCAGGGGTCGTCAACATCAAAAACGGGCTTCTCCGGCCGTGTTTCTCGCTTGTGATGAGGGTCGGTAGCCGAGGCATGGGGCCCTCCGGTAGATTGGCGGCGTAGAGTCTCGATCAAACCAACACAATTCAGGACGCTCGGAACGCATATGGCCAAGACCCCGAAAAACGCCCGATTTGGTACCCTCGCTGTCCACGCTGGACAGTCCCCCGAGGCCACTACCGGCGCGATCATGCCGCCGATCTTTCAGACGTCTACCTATGTGCAACCGAAGATCGGTGAACCACTGGGCGGGATCTACGATTACTCCCGGGTAGCAAATCCGACCCGCGAGGCCCTGGAGCGCTGCGTCGCCGGGATCGAATCGGGAACGCACGGGATCGCCTTCGCCTCGGGTCTGGCTGCGATCGAATCGGTCCTCAAACTCCTTTCGGCCGGCGATCACATCGTCTCCGAGGAGAATACGTACGGCGGCACCACCCGGATGTTCATGCGGGTGCTGGAGCGGTTGGGGCTGGAATTCACTTTTGTGGATTCGCGTGATCCCCAAACGGTGGCGGCGGCCATGAAGCCGAACACCAAGCTGGTGCACGTCGAGACGCCGACGAACCCGATGATGCGCATTTGCGACATCAAGGCGATCGCCGACATCGCGCACGCCGGTGGGGCGCGGCTGATGGTGGACAACACCTTCGCGTCGCCCTTCAATCAGCGTCCGCTCGAACTGGGTGCCGACATCACGGTCCATTCGACCACCAAGTACATGAATGGCCACTCCGACATCATCGGCGGTGCGCTGGCGTTGCGGGATGAAGCGCTCGCCGAAGAGATCATGTTCGTCCGCAAGACGACCGGTGCCGTCCCGGGCCCAATGGACGCCTGGCTCTGCCTGCGCGGCCTCAAGACCCTCCACCTGCGCATGGCCGCGCACAACGAAAACGGCCTGAAGATCGCTCGCTGGCTGGAATCACACGCCAAAGTCGATCGGGTCTTCTATCCCGGGCTCGAGTCTCACGAGCAGCACGACCTGGCCAAGCGGCAAATGTCAGGATTCACGGGAATGGTCTCGATTGACGTCGGTTCGCTGGATCGCGCCCGCGCCATCGTCGAGCACACCAAGCTCTTCCAGCTGGCCGAAAGCCTTGGTGGTGTCGAGTCGCTGATCTCGGTCCCCTCTCTCATGACGCACGCCTCGGTTCCGGCCGAACGTCGTGCCCGAATGGGGGTCACGGACGGGCTCGTTCGTCTCAGCTGTGGCATCGAACACTGTGACGACCTGATGGCGGATCTGGACCAGGCACTGGGCTAGGCACTGGGCCAGGCAGAGGACCGTGAGTACTGCGTGAAACCCACCTGCGGCGAAAGGCGTAGGACGGGCGAGAGAGCAACTGAATTTGGACGGTCCGGGATCTAGATCACCGGACGACCCACTTGTAGAGAGGAAGACTGATGTCCGAAGAAACCGGCAGCGGAGTCCCGGAGAGCACGGAAGCCCGGGCGCGACGCGTCCTGACTGATATCGCGCCCCGCGCGTGGGAGCACCCGGCGGACAAGGCGGCGCTTGCCGCGCTGCGCAGGCTGCCCGTCTTTGACGAAGTCCTCCGCAAACTGTTCGGCTTCTTTGGTGAGAAGCCGATCCGGCTGGCCTTCCAGGCCAACGCGGTCCGTGTTTCGGAGAAGCAGTTTCCGCGTATTCACGGCCTCTACAAGGAGACGCTGCGGACGCTCGACGTCGAGATTGAGTATCCGCTCTACGTCTCTCAGACGCCGATCGTAAATGCAGGCGCCTACGGGATGGATGAGCCCTTCATCATCCTGAACTCGGGTACGGTCGCGCTCCTGGATGACGATGAGCTGAGCTACATCATCGGACACGAGCTCGGACACATCCTGAGCGATCACGTTCTCTACAAGACGATGACCGTGCTGCTGATCTCGCTGGCCGGGATGGGCTTTCCGATCGTCGGACTGGCCGCACGCGGAATCCTGGTCGGACTCCTTGAGTGGTCCAGAAAGAGTGAGCTGTCCTGTGACCGTGCGGGCCTGCTCACTGTTCAGGATCCCGAGGTTGTCATGCGCACCATGCTCAAGATGGCCGGTGGCGGTGACATTGAGCAGATGAGCGTGCCGGAGTTCATCAAGCAGGCCGAGGAGTACCGCGATGGTGGCGATGTCGCCGATCAGGTCTTCAAGATCCTGAACCTGATGGGCACGACGCACCCCTTCTGGGTCCTGCGCGTGTCGGAGCTTCGGGCGTGGATCGAGAGCGGCGCCTACGACCGTATTCTGCGCGGCGAGTACTCACGTCGCGGAGACGAGGATCCGGCCTATCAGGAAGACCTGCGCGAGGCAGCCGATGCCTACCGCGAGGGCGCGAAAGACATCCTGGACTCCATCAGCGGCGCCGCAAAGCGGATGGGTGAGTCCGTCTTCTCGGGCTTCCGACGGTAGATCCCACAATGGCCGAGTCCCCACTATAGGGGACAGCCACGACGGTCTTAACGAGCGGGGGGTGCAGACATGGTTCTGCGCCCCCCGTTCTTCGTTGACCCTCTGGTGTTCTCCGGGTAGAGTCCTCCACCTCATTCACCTTTGCCCAGAACAGCATGCGGATCCTGATCGTCGGTAACGGAGGGCGAGAGCATGCCCTTCTCTGGAAGCTCCGGCAGGACATGCCCGGCGCGACCTTCTACGCTACCCGTCCAAATGGTGGAATGGCCCCTTTCGTGGAGGCCGTCGAGATCGCGCCCACCGATCTGGAAGCGCTCTCCGGTTTCGCCGCCGCACGACACATTGACCTGACCGTCGTAGGGCCCGAAACGCCGTTGGCGATGGGGATTGTTGATCGGTTCAGGAAGAAGGGGCTGCCCGTGTTTGGTCCCTCCAGAGACGCCGCCCGGATCGAGAGTTCGAAGGCGTGGGCCAAGGCGCTGATGATCAAGGCGGGAGTGCCCACCGCTGGCTATCACACCTTTACTGAAGAAGAGGCCGCCGTCGCCCATGTGCGCCAAGCCGGCGCCCCCATCGTCGTCAAAGCCTCAGGGCTGGCCGCGGGCAAAGGCGCCGTGGTCTGCCAGACGGTTGGCGAAGCCGAGGAGGCCATCCACTCGATGCTCTCCGACCTCTCCTTTGGTGAGGCTGGACGCGAGGTGGTGATTGAGGAATTCATGACCGGCGAGGAGTTGTCCGTCTTTGCCATCACCGACGGCACCGAAGTGGTGATTCTGCCCCCCGCTCAGGACCACAAGCGGGTGGGTGAGGGCGACACCGGACCGAACACCGGCGGGATGGGTGCCTACGCTCCAGTGGGGCTCGCCACACCCGAACTGATGGCCCGGGTAGAGCGGGACATCCTGCTCCCCACGCTCAGGGCCATGGAAGAGGCCAAGTCGCCCTTTCAGGGACTGCTCTATGCGGGGCTGATGCTCACGCCCGAGGGTCCCAAGGTGGTGGAATTCAACTGCCGGTTCGGAGACCCCGAAACCCAGGTCGTCCTGCCGCTCCTCAAGAGTTCCCTGCTGGATCTGATTATGGCCGTGGTCAACCGGGAGCCCCTTTCGGAGGTACCGGTGGTCTATGCCGAGGGGTGCGCTCTGACGACGGTTGTGGCATCAGAGGGCTACCCGGGTCCCTACCCCAAGGGGAAGACGATCGACCTGTCGGCCGTAGTCCAATCGGAAGAGACGATGGTCTTTCATGCCGGCACCGCCGTGGAGTCCGATGGTTCTCTGGTTTCGTCCGGGGGCCGGGTGCTCGCGATTACGGGACTCGGCAAGACCGTCGAGGCAGCCGCGGCCGTATCGCGCGGTACGGCCGAGCGCGTAAAGTTCGAGGGCCGTTTTTTCCGCAATGACATCGGATATCGAGAAGTCGAACGCGAACGGAGCATAAAAACATGATCGTCACGACCACGAACAACGTTGATGGCCGGAAAGTCGCCGATTACAAGGGCATCGTCACCGGCGAGACCATTGTCGGCGCCAACATCTTCAAGGACTTCATGGCCGGGGTCCGCGACGTGATTGGCGGACGCGCCAACGCCTACGAAAAGACCCTGGGCAAGGCCCGCGAAGAGGCGCTGCGCGAAATGATCCAGGAGGCCAGTGGCCGGGGTGCCGACGCCGTGCTGGGTGTCGACATCGACTACGAGGTCCTGGGCCAGCGCAACGGAATGCTGATGGTTACCGCAGCGGGCACAGCCGTCACTCTGGAACCCTGAGCTTGCGTGCCTGAACTCCCCGAAGCCGAGACGCTGGTACGGGGGCTCCGGCCCCACGTGATCGGGGAGACGATTCGGCGAACGCGCGTTTTCCGTCCGGATCTGATCAGAGTTCCTCCGCGCGCCTTCGGGAGCGAGTTGAGCGGTCGTCGGATCACGGCGATTGAGAGGCGAGCCAAAAACATCGTGGTCCTGCTGGATGAAGGGGACCGCCGGCTCGTGATAAATCTGGGAATGACCGGGGGGCTCTATCCTCTCGGTTTCGATCCTGACATCAGCAGGCCGTCACACGTCGGGGTGCACTTCTACTTCGAGAACGGCCGCAGTCTCGCTTTCCGTGATGTGCGTCGGTTCGGCTGCCTCGAGGTGTTCGACAGCGACGCCTGGGCCGAGCGGGAAGCGCGTTTCGGGCCTGAACCACTCGACCGGAGTTACCGGGCCGCCCACATGCATGCGGCGCTCCTGAAATCGCGGACGCCGCTCAGGACTTGGCTCCTGGATCAGCGGCGCATCGCCGGTGTGGGAAACATCTATGCCAACGAGGCGGGCTTCCTGGCCGGTGTCCATCCGGCGCGGCCCGCGTGCGACGTCACCCTTTCCGAAGCCAAGCTCCTGCACAAGGGAGTTCGGGACGTCCTGAAGGCGGCCATCAGGCGCGGTGGGACCACCCTGAAGGACTATCGCGACGTGCGCGGCGAAGAGGGCGGGTACGGCGGCCAACTGAAGATCTACGGCCGTGACGGGCAGGCCTGCCTGAAGTGCGGGGACACCATTGAGCGTATGGTGATCTCTAACCGGTCCGCCTTCTTCTGCCCCACCTGCCAGAGCTGATGACACCTGTCGCACACCGTTGGGAAAGCACCGTGCCCGAATGCCCTCGTCCTCAGGGGACTGCGGCGGCACGCTACTTCGGCGGAGCCGGGCCGCGGGTCGTGCCGATGGCGGGGCTGTCAATGTCGGGGCTGGCGATGTCATGGCTGACGATGGTGAGGCTGGGCATGGCGAGGCTGGCGACTGCGACCCTGGCGATGTCCCTTTTGGCAACGCCCGCCATGCCCCTCTCCGCCCAGGCGGCGGGCACTCAGAACACCGCCGATCGAGCCGCACCGCCGGGAATGTCACTTCCGGTCCGTGAGCACACGCTCGCCAATGGGATGCGCCTGTTGATCCTTCCCCGCCCCGGCGCTCCCACCGTTTCGGCCGTGGTCCAGTTCAATGTCGGGGGTGTCAACGAAGTGCTGGGTCGGACCGGGATCGCGCACCTCCTGGAGCATCTGCTCTTCAAGGGGTCATCCCGGCTGGGGACGATCGACTCGGAGCAGGAGCAGGCCCTGTTCGCCCGCATGGATGTCCGGCACGACTCCATCCTCATGGAGCGGGCCTCTGCGTCACCCGACACGGCCCGGGTCACGCGACTCACCGCCGAGATCGCCGCCCTCGAAGACTCGGCCCGCGCCTTCGTGGTCCCCAACGAATTCGAGCGGACGCTCTCCCGAGTCGGTGCCCGAGGTCTGAACGCCACCACGACCAACGAAGCCACCATCTACTTCGTTGAGTTGCCCACAAACCGGCTGGAGCTGTGGTTCGCCCTGGAAGCGGAGCGGATGTCCGATCCGGTGTTCCGGGAGTTCTACGCCGAACGCGACGTGGTTACCGAAGAGCGGCGCATGCGAATCGAGAACAATCCCTTCGGCCGCCTCTACGAGACGCACCTGGATATCGCCTGGTCGGTGCACCCTTATGGCGTTCCGGTGGTCGGATACATGACCGATCTGGAGAACCTTACCCGCGCTCAGGTGGCCGACTACTACCGCCGCTACTACGGCGCCAGGAATGCAGTGGTCACCCTGGTCGGTGATCTGGATCCCGACGCAACGGTCGCGCTCGCCGAGAAGTGGTTCGGTCCGCTCCTGGCGGGCGAAACCCCTCCCCCGGTGCTGGCAGTTGAGCCGCCGCAGAGGGGGATGCGGCGGGTCGAGGTCGAGTATGATGCCGAACCCGCGCTGAGACTCGGGTGGCACGTTCCGGGCGTTCTGCACGAAGACGGTGCGGCCCTGACCATGCTGACCTCGCTCCTGACGGGCGGCCGCACGGCGTCGCTGTACCGCAAACTGGTCCAGGATGAACGGACCGCCACGTCGGTCCTGAGTTCGATGGGCCCCGGGGAACGCTATCCCCGGCTCTTTATGCTGGATGTCGTGCCACGTGCTCCAACGACGACGGCCGAGCTGGAAGTCGCGATGCTGGACGAAATCGAACGGCTCAAGGTGGAGCTGTTCCCTGACGAGGCGCTGCAGCGGGTGCGCAATCAGATTGCGGCGGGCTCCATCCGCCGCCTGCAGTCCAACCTGGGGCTGGCATTCCAACTGGCCGGAGCGGAATCCGTCTTCGGGGACTGGCGTTCCACCTTCGTGCTGACCGATGAGATCCGGGATGTCACGGCCGAAGATGTGCGCCGTGTGGTCCAGCGCTACCTGACGACCGACAACCTGAGCGTGGCCACACTGGTCCGGCCGGGAGAGGGCCGATGACTCGCCGCCTCTGCCTCGCCGGGATTTTCGGAGTCGCCGGGTTCGTCTTTGGCGGCACGCCCATCCTGGCCCAGGCCGCCGGTCAGGTCGCGGCCCCCGCCCGCCCGTGGCTCGACACCATCCCCGCGCCCGAGATCGTGTTCACGCCACCCGAGGCGATCGAGCACACGCTCTCGAATGGCGTCACCGTCTTTCACCTGAAGGACGACGCCTTTCCGGTGATGGACATGTTGGCCCATTTCCGGGGCGGCTTCAGCTACCTGCCCCGCGAGTACTACGCGGCCGGATCCGCATTGCCCACGCTGCTCCGGACCGGAGGCTCCTCGACTCACACGCCTGAAGAGATCGACGAGTTCTTCGAGGCCCGGGCGGTTCAGGCGACGTTCGGCGGGTCCGGAGAGGCGATCCTGAGCTCCGTGAACGTCCTGGTCGAGCACCTGGATGAGACGCTCGAAGTCTGGGGAGCGATGCTGAAGAGTCCGGCCTTCGACGACGATCGCATCTCGGTCTGGAAGGGCCAGGAGGTGGAATCGCTTCGTCGCCGGATCGATAACCCGACTGGCCTCGCCTACGCGGAGTACAACCGGCTGATGTACGGCGATCACCCGATCGGCTGGGAAATGAACGAGGCCGATCTGGCGCCGGAACGCACGTCCGCAGATGCCTTTCGATACGTGCATGGCCGAGTCCTCTGCGCGGACAATCTCCTGCTCGGCGTCGTGGGGCCGCTCGACTGGGAGGAGTTGGAACCCCGACTGGAGGCTCTCATGGCCGATTGGCCTGCGTGTTCAGAGCCGCTGGAGCTTCCTCCGATCCCCAATGTGGGTGCCGAGCCGGGTGTCTATCTGATCCCGCGGCCCCTGAACCAGAGTACCGTGGTCGTGGCCCACCCGACGGACCTCCGTCAGAGCGCCGATCCGGAATACTTCGCCGCGCAGATGGGCAACACGATCCTGGGGGCCAGCGGGCTCACCAGCCGGCTGTCGCAAGTGCTCCGGACCGAGCGTGGATACGCCTACGGGGCCGCCTCGCTCTGGACCACGCCCCGTCGCTACGCGGGACTGCTGGGGGTCACCACGCAGACGCGTTCAGAAACCACTATTGAGGCCATCGAGGCCATGATCGAGGTGGTGGAAAGCATGGCATCGGTACCACCGTCGGACTCGGAACTGGGCGACCGGATCGACGAGGCGGTCAACGGCTGGGTCTTCAACTTTCAGAGCGCCGCCCGAATCGTGAGCCGGCGCCTTGGACTGCGCGCGGCCGGTCTGCCCGACGAATGGCTGACCAGCTATCTGGACGGGATCCGTGCGGTCACGGCAGAAGACATCCGGGCCCTCTACGAACGCTATCTGCGCCCGGGCGAGTGGGTCATCCTCATCGTCGGAAACCCGGACGACTTTGGGGGCTCACTCGAGGCGCTGGGACCGGTCACGATTCTGGATCCCGACGCCGGGAACTAGTCAGCCCGGCTCGGCGACCACGGAGTCAACACAGGTCAAGAAGCTCCAAAAGCAGGGTGTCCGGGGCTTTGAAACTCAGGCCACCCCATGATGGATCGCCGCGATCCCACCCGTCAGCAGTTTCCACTTCGCATCCAAGAACCCGGCCGCCGTCATTCGATCCGCCAGCTTCGCAGGTCCCGGGAACTCCTTCACGGACTCCGGCAGGTACGTGTAGGCCCACGGATGCCCGGAGACGATCCGGCCCACGATCGGCAGCACGTGGTTGAAGTACATCATGTAGCCCGCGCGCATGATCGGGTTGGGCGGAACGGTGAACTCAAGAATGACCAGCTTGGCGCCCGGCCGCAGGACCCGCTTGAACTCGCGGAGACCCCGGTCCAGGTCCGAAAGATTCCGCACACCGAACCCGACCGTCGCGCCGTCAAAGGTGTCATCCGGAAAGGGCAGCTCCAGCGAATCTCCGCATACCGCGGCGATCGGCGAGTTGGCGATCTTCCCCTTCCCGACCACCAGCATGGGCTGGGCAAAGTCCGACGAGAACACCTTTCCGGAAAAGCCTTTGCGACGGGCCAGTTCGAGCGACAGGTCGTAGGTCCCGGCACAGGCATCCAGAAAACGGCCCTCATTTTCGCGTTCCCAGTCCAGCAGGTTCACGGCCCTTCGCCGCCACGAACGGTCGATGTTCATGGACAGGACGTGGTTCAACAGGTCGTAGCGCGGCGCGATCTCGGAAAAGAGGGTCTGTACCTGGCGCTCGCGGGCATCGCCCTGTGACGGCTTCGCCTGCGGATTGGTCATGTTCCGGCTCGTAATGGAATGAGAGGACGGTGCCGATTAGCTTCCACGGTACCGATTCAACTCTAGTGCGTGTATCGGGGCCGAAAGCTACCCCTGCGCCTCCGTTGATTCCATCCCGGGCAGTCGGGCCGAGCAGACCCGGGTTGAAACCCGCTGGAAAATCAGGCCGTAGGGCGAATCGTAATGGCCATCCAATCCGTTCGATTCGCCGCCGGTCCCGTTTCTCTTCCCCTTTCGGGCAGACAGGACGCTAAACCGCTGGCGAACACCCATCATACCGCTCTGGACGACAAAGCCCTCGCTGCTGAAGCCGCGAAGGGTCGTGAGGGCGCATACCGTGAACTCTTGCGGCGGTACGAGCGGCCGGTGTTCTCACTGGTGTTCCGGATGGTCCGAGACCGTACGCTGGCAGAGGATCTCGCCCAAGAGGCCTTCATTCGGGCCTTCAATGCGATCGAGTCCTACAACTCCAGCTACAAGTTCTCGAATTGGATCTTCAAGATCGCCAACAACCACACCATCGACTATCTGCGAAAGCGGAAGCTCGACACGGTGTCCATTGATGGCTCTCCCAATGCCAGTTCTGCAGAAGAGACCCGCCGCACCAGTCTGGAACTGGAGTCCGAGACCGAACGACCCGACGCTTTCGTCGAGAGTCGCGAGCTGGGGGGCATGATTGAAAGCGCCATCGGCCAGCTTCGACCCGAGTACCGGACGGTGGTCCTTTTGCGTCACGTCGAAGGCTACGCGTACGAGGAAATCGCGGAGATGATGGATCTCCCGCTGGGCACGGTCAAAACCTATCTCCATCGGGCGCGCGCCGAGCTCAAGAAGATCCTCGAACCGATGACTTCATGAACCCAACATTCATGAAACTTGAAGCGTCGATTCTGCGTAGTGCCAGCAGATTCACCAGGAGACCGAAGTGAGCTACCCACACGAACATTTGAGCGAGGACCGCTTCCAGGCGCTTCTTGATGGGGAACTTGCCCCGTCGGTGGCGACTCGACTGCGCGCCGAAGTCTCGTCGTGTGCCCGATGCTCCGCCGAATTCGACGCCTGGCAGACGCTCTTCGAGGATCTGGGCGATCTGTCCGCGCTGGCACCGTCGGTCTCCTTCAGTGACCGCATCATGGAGTCCCTCCCTGCACCGCGACGTCATGGCCTGGCCGGGTGGGTTTCGCGCGCTCAGCCGATCGCCGACCACGTGGATCAGGAGACGCTTCAGGACCTTCTGGATCAGCGCCTCGCTGCACGGGTCGCGACCAAGGTAGAAGGCCACCTCGAAAATTGTGCGGTATGCCGCACGGAGTTCGTCGCGTACCGACAGCTGGTCACTTCGCTTGAGACGCTGCCGACGCTGGCTCCTTCGTATGAGTTCAGTGAGCGGGTCATGGCGGGCGTTCGCATCAGGCAGATGGTCGCTTTCGCGATGGCCCCGGTCACGCGACAGGAGAAAATCCTGGCAACCTTGAGGGCGTTGGTGCCGTCGAGCCGTCAGGGTTGGGCAGCCGCGATGGGCATGCTCGTCACTCCGCTCACGCTGGCGGCCCTGGTGCTTCGTTCGGTCTTCAGCAATCCCCTGGTGACGACCGGCAACCTGTTCTCCTTCGCCTGGCTCAAGGGCTCCGACGCTGTCGGCGCCGTTCTGGGCTCCGTCCGTGACACCGCATTGCAGCAGGGTGCCGTGGCGCAGATGGTCGATTTCGTTCAGGGAGCGGGCGTGAGTTCCACGACGGTCGCTGCTTCAGTTTCAGTTCTTACATGCCTGACCCTTGCCGCCATCTGGGTCCTCTACCGAAATGTGCTAACCTCCCCGGTGGGAGAGGGTTCGTATGCGCGTCTTTCTTTCTGATTTCCGCCCCGTGCTCGGGGCTCTCGTCGTCGCTCTCACCCTGGCGGCGCCCGTCCAGGCGCAGCAGTCGGTCGTCTCCAAGACGGTGACCGTCGGCAGTGCCCGGGCTGCGCTCGTTCTTGAACTGAGTGGCGGCGGAGCCGTCTCCATCGCGTTCTCCGATGGCGAGGTTCGCATCGGCGGCAGTCCGATCGGCAGTTATGGCTCGGGGGATTCGCTCGAGTCTGCCTGGCGGAGCCTGCTCGCCGTGGCCGCGGCGCTTGATAACGAATCCCTGCGCACGGCCCTCGTGGGCTGGTCGCCACCTTCGGGTCTGAACCCCGAAGCGGCAGCGGTCGCGCTGAGAATCGACGAGACACTGGAAGCGTCCTTCGCGAGCGCAGGACCTGCCATTGCGTCGGCTGTACCGGCCGAAGTTGAGACGGTCGCAGAAGCACTGGCACCCGCCGCCCCCGAGGCCTACGAGTCCGTTGTCGTCGGAGACGCGATCCAGGACGGGATCAGTGGGCGCACGCTCGGGTCACTCCTGATGCGCATGGACCTTCTGAGCTCCCTTTCGGGAGACATCGACGGCTTCGATGCCGACGGAATGCGTGTGCTGATTGGAGAGGACCTGCGTGTTGAGGCCGGGACCGAGATCGGGGCGCCACTCATCCTCATCGATGGCGATCTCGAGGTGGCCGGACTGATCTCTCACGATCTGATCGCGATCGGAAGTCAGATCCATCTGATGGAAGGCGGTCGAATCGAGGGGCGTCTGCATCTGGCGGACAGCGAACTGCTCGAAGAGGGCGGGTTGTTCAGCGGCCAGATCAATCGCATCGACGTGGATAACGAGGAGTTGGATCGTGCGGTCCGATCCGACGTTCGAGACCGGACGGATGTTCGTTCGCGGAGGGGCGGTATTCTTTCGGGCCCCCTGGCGATCTTCGGAAACTTCGGGCGCGCTCTCTCCGGTGTCCTGCGCAACCTCATGCTCCTCATGATTCTGGGGATCTCCGGTGGCGCTGTCGTGCACTTCGCTCCGGCCAACCTCGACGCGGTCGCGGAAAGCGCCCGCCGGGCACCGGCTCGTGCACTGACCGTCGGCATGGCGGGCACCTTCATGTTGCTCCCGGCCTTCGTGCTGGGAATCATAGGGCTGGCCATCTCGATCATCGGGATCCCCGGGCTGCTGCTCTGGGTGCCGTTCTTCCCGGTGGCTGTATTGTTGGCGATCGGCCTCGGGTATGTCGCCATTGCCCGCAACGTGGGGACCTGGGTAGCACGCCAAAAGCTCCCGCGAATGGGTTGGGTTCGGGTTACCAACGCTCACACCCTGATCTTCGGCGGCCTGGTCATCCTTCTCGCCCCCTACATCCTGGGTAGCCTGCTCCAGGTGGGTGGGGGCTGGTTCGGCGGACTCCGAACCCTTCTGGGTGTGGTCGGTGTGACCGGAAACGCGATCGCGGCGCTGATCGGATTCGGCGCGGTCCTGACTACCCGCGCCGGTCGGAAGCCCGAATTCTGGCCGGAAGACGACCTCTTCAGCTCACGCCCCGAGCGGCCCCGTCACCGGCGCTCGGCCGAGAAGGGCTGGGACCCGACCGGGTTTGCGGCATCGACGGCATCCGCCAAGGGCACCACGCCCGCAGATGTCGATGCCGAGATTGAGGTGGAGGTCAGCGACGAAGTGACCGAGGAAGCGTCAACTCAGCCAGAGAAGCCGGCAAAGAAGCCGTCCACGAAACAGTCGACTACCAAAAAAGCCTCCACGAAAAAGGCGACTACGAAAAAAACGACCACGAAAAAAACGACCACGAAGAAGGCGGCCAGCAAGAAGGCGACCGAAGCTTCCGAGACCGGAAAGCCAGCGCCTGACAATTCGGCGAACGATGACACTCCGGAAGGCGACTGAGCCATGAAGCTCTTCACAGCTGCGACGATCGTCGGATTGGGCTTCAGTCTGGCGCCGACTACACCGGTTGCGGCCCAGGACTGGCAGGAGATGTCTGCCTCGCGACAGCGCTCCGGCGAAGAGTCCATGGACGTCCGTGTCCGGTACGCCGCTGGTGAGTTCCACATCCGACCGTCGAATGCGGGCACGCTCTACCGAATGCATCTGCGCTACGACGATGACCAATTCGATCCGGTTTCGCACTTTGATGGGCGGTCACTTGAGGTCGGGCTGGAGTCGGACCGCCGGACGCTCAATCTTAATGGACGGAATCAGGGAAGCCTGGATCTGGAGCTCGCGCAGGACGTCGCCATGGACCTTGAGCTGGAGTTCGGGGCCGTCCAGGCGCGGCTGGACCTGGGTGGGCTGTCCCTGACGGGTCTTCGGCTGCGCACTGGTGCATCGGAGTCCCGCATCGACGTCAGTGAACCGAATCCGGTGCGCATGCGCAGGGCCAGCTTTGAAGTCGGCGCTGCTGATTTCGAAGCGCTCAATCTGGGCAACCTCAACACTGACCGCCTGGAAATCGACGCCGGTGTGGGATCCCTGACGCTGGATATGAGTGGCGAACTGCGGTCCGACATGGACGTCGATATCAGCATCGGTCTGGGGTCACTGGAGCTTCGGCTGCCGCGTGGAGCAGGCGTGCGCATCACCAAGCAGTCCTTTCTTACCTCCTTCGATGCCGATGATATGGTCAAACGCGGGGATGCCTGGTACTCTCGCGACTGGGACGATGCCGAACATCAGATCACGATCGATGTGAGTGCAGCATTCGGCGGAATCGAGGTGGTCTGGGTTCGCTAGCCCGATCCCGGACTGGCCCCCGGACCCTCCCCGATGAATCTTACACCTTAGTTTGGCGTAGGGATGGGAGGCGGGATCAACTGCCGCCCCCCCAAATTGGTTTGAGAATTTCAGGAGGCCACTGTCCTCCGAGGAGGAAAGATGATTGGATCTCTGCTGACTTTTTTCGCCGTCGGGCTGGTGACGCTCTTGGTGGCCGGAGTCGTTCTTTCGGTTGCGGGCGCAGTCATCGGACTGGGCTTCACGCTGGCTGGGTTCCTCCTTTTCAAGGTCGCCCCCGTCATGCTGGTCGGTTGGGTCGCGCTCAAGGTCATGGATCGGAAGAACAAGGGTGAGATCTCCTCGGCGGACCGTCGTTGGCTCGAGGGCGAATAGCCAACCAACCCGCTGCCCCTGCGCAGCTGTGAGCGAGAAATAGAAGAGAGGGCGGCCCATTTCGACGGACCGCCCTCTCTGTTTTTCCACTCAAACCCGACTCGTCAGGCGCCGACTGCGTCCCTCACCGTCTGCGCGATCGCGGCGAGCGCCTTTCCAGCCGGCGAGTCGGGGGCGGAAATAACGGTAGGCGTGCCCGCGTCGCCTGAACTGCGCACTGCAGGATCCAGCGGCACCTCACCCAGAAAGTCGATGCCCATCTCTTCGGCCAGGGCACGACCGCCGCCCCTTCCGAACAGGTCATGGACTTCGCTGCAGGATGGGCAGGTGAATCCACACATGTTCTCGACGATCCCCAGTACGCGGGTGTTCACGCGCTCGAACATCTTGATACCACGCCGAACGTCGCCAGTCGCAACCGCCTGTGGGGTCGTAACCATCACCGCCCCATCCAGATCAATGGTCTGGACCAGAGAGAGCTGAGCGTCACCAGTGCCGGGCGGCATGTCGATGACCATGACGTCGAGTTCGCCCCATTCCACCTGCTCCAGGAACTGCTTCAGGATTCCGGCGATCAGCGGACCCCGCATGATTGCCGGCTGTTCCTTCTCAAGAAGGAATCCGAGGCTCATGAGTTTGACGCCATGGGCGTCGAGCGGTTCGATCCGCTCCTTTCCCTTCTCTCCCGACACCTCTGGACGCCGTTCCTCGCCAAACATCAGCGGGATGTTGGGGCCGTAGATGTCCGCGTCCAGCAGCCCGACGCTCAGACCGGCCATCGCCAGGGAGGACGCCAGGTTGGTCGAGATCATCGACTTGCCCACCCCGCCCTTTCCCGACGAAACCGCGATCACGTGGCCGACCTTGGGCAAACCCCCCGGCCGGGGGGTTGGAGCCGGTACTGACCCCGGCTTCAGGCCACCACCCTGCGGCTTTTCCGGGGCAGACTGCGGCAGCTGCACGTTCACTTTGACGCTGGAGACGCCCTCAACCTCTTCGGCCGCTTTGCGGACCGACCGGACCAGAGTCCCCGGATCTTCGGGGCGGAGGACGAAGGAGAACTGGACGGCTCCTTCTTCATCGACAACCAGATTCTGCACCTGCCCGCCTGTAAAGACGTCCGAGCCCGAGGCGGGGTTTGTGACAGTCTTGAGGGCGGAAAGAACGGATTTGCTGAGAACGTCGCGATCCATGGGCTGCTCGAAATTGGCGGATGACCCCACTTTCGGGGTGCGCTCGGGCGCGCTGAGCCTGAGGGGGCCGAATGTTGCCGGAAGTCAGAGGAGGGGTCAACGGCTGAAGTGTGGCTAATGTCTTGCCCGAAGGTTGCGTTTGGTGAAGATTTCTTTCATGTAATCCACACCAGATCGTCTGCTTCTTGTATGATGCGGGACCGGGCCCACCCGGATCCCCGTGAACAAATGTTTCCAATTCGGAGGAACTGGCCTAGATTGGGCAGGTTCCCGCTGACCCAAGAGTGACAATGGACCGGACTCCACCACCCGCGGTTCCGCCTGCGGAAAACGCCTATCTGCCGATCGGTGACCCCACCCATCTGTCAGATTACCTGGGCGTCATTTCCCGCCGCCTCTGGCTTGTCCTCGTCATTTTTGCCGTCACGACGGCCTCGGCCATCTGGGCAGTGTCCCGACAGCAGATCCTCTACCAGTCCTACGCGACGGTTCAGGTCAACGATCCGATTCAGCCGGCACGTGGGATGGTCGCCTCGCCGTCGATCACGGGACTCGACATCTTCAGGGACCCGATCGTTTCAGAGATTGAGGTCCTGAAGTCTTCGCGGATTGCGCAGGCCGTCATCGACTCTCTGGGCCTCAGGCTGGTCCCGGACGACCCGGGGCTGGTGCGCTCGGATCTGTTCGATCGGATCTGGGTCAACTCGGAGATGCCCGACCCACTGGCAATGCAGCTGATCTACGACCAGTCGGGAACCAACGTCCAGCTGAGGGACCTGGATGGGGTGACTCTGGGACAGGCCGGTGTGGGAACCGAGCTCCTGGTCGAGGGGCTTCTGAGCTTCACGGTTCAAATGCCCCCAAAGGAAGAGCGCATCTATGGTGTTCGCATCTGGCCCGCTCGCAATCTGTACGGTGAAATCTCAGGCTGGCTCGCTGCCGCCCCCAGGGACCAGACCAACATCATCGACCTTACCTACACCTCCAGCGATCCGGTTCTTTCAGACGACATCCTGAATGCCTCTGCCCAGGAGCTGCGGGCACAGGGGGCGCGCCGCGTTTCTGGCCAGGCGCGCCGCGACATCGACTTCATCCAGCTGCAACTGGACTCGGCCAACCAGGCACGGGGGGACGCCGCCGCCGCGATCCAGGAATTCAAGGAGACGCAGGCGTTCTCCTCGCTTTCCTCGCGTGAGCAGCAGCTGATCGACCGTCGGCAGCGGGTACAGGACGACATCGCCGCACTTGAGCGCGAGAGGCAGTCCCTTCAGGAGATCGCCCGAAGCCTGAGGGACCTGGATCACACGGAGATCGAATTTTCGGCGATTCAGGCGTCGCTTCCGCCGGGTACAAGCCCGGAGGTGCGCGCACTGATCGACGACATCCGTGCACAACAGACCGTCATTCAGCGCTATCTCAATGAGGACCGACTCGGACGGGGTCACCCTCGCGTAGAAGCTGCGGTCCAGGCCGCAGACGCACTGGCCCGTGATCTCGGTGCCTCCATCGACGCAAGGCTCGGCACTCTCCAGGCCGAAATGGAAGTGCAGTTGGAGCGAGAGACGGCAATTCGCACCGAACAGAGCCAGTTCCCCAATCTGGAGAATGAGCTTCGCACTCTGGAGCAGCAGCAGGGTCAGGACGACGAGGTCTACTCCTATCTTCAGGGGCAGCTCTATCAGGCCATTCTGCGGGAGCAGGCTACCGGGCCTTACGTGGAGCTCATCGACGAGGCGTTCGGCGCCAACCCTGTGGGACAGGGCGGCCAGATCAACATCGTTCTGGGCGGGCTTCTGGGTCTGATTCTGGGTGTGGGTGCGGCCTTCTTCCTGGAGTATCTGGACCGGACGGTCCGGACGAGTTCCGATGTTGAAGGACTGCTGGGCGTTCCGGTTCTCGGGATCATCCCGCGACTTCGTCGCCTGGATGAAGAGGGCGACATTGAGCAGCACGGAAAGGGCGCTCCGCTTGTGGTTGCGCTGGATCCTCTGGACCCGGCTGCGGAAGCGTATCGCAACCTGCGCATGAACCTGATGTTCATGAGCACGGAAGACGAGCCGATCCGGACCATGCTATTCTCCTCGCCGGGCCCCGACGAAGGGAAGTCGACCACGGCGGTGAACTTTGCGGTCATGCTGGCGCAACAGGGCCAGCGTGTGCTGCTGATCGACGCCGACCTCCGGCGCCCTTCCCTGCACCGGTCGCTTGACCTCCTGCGCGAGCCGGGACTCACCAACCTGCTGGTCGGTGATGCGACTTCACGCGAAGCCGTCCGGCCGAACGTGCTCCCGAACCTGGACGTTCTGCCCTCCGGACCCTTCCCGCCCAATCCCTCCGAGCTCCTCAATTCGCGCACCATGGAGCGGCTCCTGGAGGACTTCGCGGGCAAGTACACGCAGATCATCATCGACTCGCTGCCCATTCTGGCGGTAACGGACGCCTCGGTGCTGGCGGGCCATGTGGATGGCGCCGTACTGGTGTTGCGCTCGG
This sequence comes from Gemmatimonadota bacterium, assembly GCA_041688945.1. GTDB lineage: Bacteria > Gemmatimonadota > Gemmatimonadetes > Longimicrobiales > Gaopeijiaceae > Gaopeijia. The sequence continues at coordinate 136,697 of JBDNHE010000037.1, forward strand.
GTGAAACCGAGCAGCGGGCCGCCGAGAGGGCGGTCGATCAGCTCAGACGCCTGAACGTCCGGATCTTCGGGGCCGTGCTCAACGAGGTGGCCATCACCGCGAACGATGAGAGCTACTACCTGCAGTACTACTACCACTACCAGCCCGCCGAGCAGGGTGGATGGAAGCGGTTGCGTGAGGGCCTGAGCAAAGCCAGATTCTGGTGATTCGACGTGACTCCGGAGCGCTTTGAAGTGTTCCGGGTATCACACCGGCAGGTGACCACTCCGGTTGGCCTGACGGGGGATCCGGAAGGAGCCCCCGTTTTTTCTTTTCAGGAATCCGAACCTCAAACACCCCAGGCATCATGAACGGCACCATTCAGATCCCGCCGCCCGTGAACGAGCCGGTTCTCAGCTACGCCCCCGGTTCCCCCGAACGCGCCGAACTCAAGGCCAAGCTCGCGGAACTCTCGGGCCAGGTCGTCGACATTCCGCTCATCATCGGCGGAAAGGAAGTCCGGACCGGTCGCACCAAGGACATCACCGTACCGCACGATCACGGACATGTGATCGGGCGCTTTCACTTGGCCGGGCCCGATGAGGTCCGTCAGGCCATCGACGCGGCTGCCGAGGCATGGAAGACCTGGTCGCGCATGGCCTGGGTCGACCGCGCCAGCATCTTCATGAAGGTCGCTGACCTGACCGCTGGGAAGTACCGCGCCTCCATCAATGCGGCCACGATGCTGTCCCAGAGCAAGACGGCGTATCAGGCCGAGATCGACGCAGCCTGCGAGTACATCGACTTCCTGCGGTTCAACTGCATGTTCGCCGAGGACATCTACCTGCAGCAGCCGATCTCCGACGAAGGCGTGTGGAACCGCAGCGAGTACCGCCCGCTGGAGGGATTCATCTACGCGATATCACCCTTCAACTTCACCTCGATCGGTGGAAACCTGGCGGGTGCACCGGCCATGATGGGCAACGTCACGATCTGGAAGCCGTCGACTACTGCCGTCTACAGCAACTACATCCTCATGCAGATGTTCGAGGAAGCGGGACTGCCTGCCGGTGTGATCAACTTCGTCCCGGGCGATCCGGCCGAGATTACGGATGTGGTGCTGTCGGACCCGAACTTTGCGGGTCTGCACTACACCGGCTCCACGACCGTCTTCCAGATGCTCTGGAAGCGGGTCGGTGAGAACATCGCCAGCTACAAGTCCTATCCCCGTCTGGTGGGTGAGACGGGCGGCAAGGACTTCATCGTTGCGCACAAGTCGGCCAACGTGGACGCGCTGCGCACCGCGATCGTACGGGGTGCCTTCGAGTACCAGGGGCAGAAGTGTTCTGCCGCCTCGCGGGCCTACATCCCGCAGTCGATCTGGGACAAGATGAAGGACGACCTGCATGCCGATGTGCAGAGCATCAAAATGGGCGATCCCGCCGACTTCCGGAACTTCGTGGGCGCGGTCATCCACAAGGACTCCTTCGACAAAATCAAAGGCTTCATCGAGCGGGCCGACGCGGCCCCCGATGCCGAGATCTTCGCGGGCGGTGGCTGTGATAACTCGAAGGGATGGTTCGTGGAGCCCACCGTCATTCTGGCGAAGTCCGCCAAGTACGAGTCGATGTGCGAGGAGATTTTTGGACCGGTGATCACCATTCACGTCTATGCCGACGACGAGTGGGAATCGATCCTGGAACTGGTGGACACCACCTCGCCGTACGGACTGACTGGAGCCGTCTGGGCCCACGATCGGGCCGTGATTCGTCACGCCATGGACTACCTGCGCCATTCAGCCGGCAACTTCTACATCAACGACAAGCCGACTGGTGCGGTGGTGGGTCAGCAGCCCTTCGGAGGTTCGCGGGCTTCAGGGACCAACGACAAGGCGGGTTCCCCGCTGAATCTCCTGCGCTGGGTTACCCCCCGGAGCATCAAGGAGACCATGGTTCCGGCTACGGACTACCGGTACCCGTTCATGGACGCCGAGTAGTTTCCAGGGCCGTCCGGGCAACTGGATGTCAACCGCCCCGGTCCGCTCAGCGGGCCGGGGCGGTTTTTTGTTCCGGAATCAAGACCCCTTGGGGCGGCCGGTGCCGCCAACCGTCCACGCCGAAATGACCCCGCAATCGCTCGCACCGTCCAGCGTCTTGAGGTCGATCGGGATCTGACGGCGATGAAGCTCGGCCGCAATGAGTTCCCGGCCGAGAAAGTCGGTGAGTCCACCGGGATGGGTGTATCGGCGGCCATCGACGAAGAGCGCGGGGCTGCAGCTGCCGCCCCCCCGCCGGATGAAGAAGTCCGGCAGGCGACCGTTGATGACTCGCCGTCCATCCATGTCGGGGGCCACCAGGAGCAGTTCGCCCAGGTAGTGAATCCTTTCCAGGAGGTCAGACCTGGTCGCGAAGTAGCCCGAGCCTTCAAGCCGGCGTCTCTCAAGGGCTCTGAGACCCTGGAGACGGCTGGGCGGGTGCAGGACCAGATCGACACCCTCCTTGCCCTCTGAGGCCTCCTGATCGCCTTCATCCTCGGGCTCCGGACCCAGCGTCACGGCGATCTCACCCGCTTCGCCCGCCGGAACCAGAACCGGCAGCTCCTGAGCCGGGGATTCCGGGTGCGTGATGTCGAGAAGATGAAGCCCCGGGCGAAGTGAATCGAGGGCGAAGAACCCCACGGAGTTGGTCAACGTGCTCCTGACCCCCGTCATCGTCACCCGCACGCCAGGCATCCCGGCTCCGTCGGCATCGCGGATGTAGCCGAAGAGGCCGGCCGGCTCCTCGGTGGTCTGGAAGCTGAGGTCCAGATCGAGCCGCGTGGCTTCGTTGCCCAGCGCCTCCATCGATCGTTCGAGAAAGACAGAGTCGGCGAAGGTGATAGTCACGCGGAAGGGGCCAGCGGCGATACCGCACAGAACGTACAGGCCATCGGGGCGTGTAAGGTCACTGACATACCCGGCCTGCGCGGGGCCTCCCACTCGAAGCTGGCCCGGTTCCAGCGGCTCACCCCACTCCGCTCGAATCACAAGGCCGGGAAGGCCGAATGCCGAGACGCTGTCCCGCACCAACCCTGCCAGGACGCCGGGTGCTCCTCGGTTCATCTGGTCGGCGCAGTAGCGGTCGGCGTCACCGATACGAAGGTCGGACTGCGGGGCGACGGCTGGAGGGCTCTGGGAAGCCTGGCCCACTGAGGGGCTGGCCATGCCCGCAATGATCCCGGTGGCGAGAAACGCTGCTACTCGGCCGCCATGTCGGAACCGTAACCCTGCCTGGACTGTCCGGTGCACGTATCCCCCGCTGTCCGATCGAACCAACCTCTGCCCGGACTTACGGCGCGGCTGATGCGTGCTTACGACCCGCGATCACCTCAGGGAGTCTATTCCCCTCCGCCCATACCCGACCCGCGGCGCGTCCATACAACGACCACCCCGCACCGCGCATCTCCGCCCGAGAACTCACCGGGAACCTCTGAGGCGCCCCGATAGATCTCGACGGCCTCGATGTCGAAGGCAACGACCGATGAGAAGGCGTCGAAATCGGCTCCATACTTTACGCCGTCCAACCAGACCATCGGAGCACAGATCTCATTCTGCATGTTGGCGGCGCCTCGAAGCTGCACCGTGTATCTGGCGGAAACACCGCCGCCCGACCGCCGGACCGTGACCCCGGGAACGCCGTACATGATATCGCCCAGATTGTTTGGCTGGCGCAGCTCGATGTCTTCGCGAAGAACGAAGTAGCCGAACCCTTTGGCGATCCGATCCTCAAGGCCGACGCGGTCGGAGAACCAGCTGCGTGGCCGGACCGTCACCATGATGGGCGCGATCGGGATCGGCTCCCGAGAGACGAAGACCTCGAGCTGCTGTCCGCGCCCTCCGAACACCTGGATCGGCTCCTGGACCAAGTCGTAGCCCAGAACCTCCACCTCCATCACTTCCAACCCGGGATCCACCTCTCGCATGATGAACAGACCGCGACTGTTGGTCGTGGTCGTTCGGCCATCCTCTCGGAGGCGCACCGTGGCGCCAATGATCGGTCGGCTGCTGTCGACATCCCGGACCGTTCCAATCAGCTGACCCTTCTGGTTCGGATTGCTGAGGGGAATGGTCACATCCATCGACCGCATGTTCCCCGCGGTCATGGTGATCCGCTCAATCCGGCCCTCGGCGTTGGCTTCGTTGGCCTGAGCCCGCACCGCGACCTGTCGCCCGGCCGGTACATCGCATATGTAGTAGAAGCCGGACTCGTCCGAACGGGTCTCGCGGAATTGCTGGCCAAAGGCATCGGACCAGCGAACGGTCACCTGAATAAACGAGAGCGGCTCGCCCGAGCCCTCGTTACGCACGGCGCCCAGCAGAATGCCATGGAGCCCGGAGACAAACCGCCCTGCGCACGTCTCAGCCATGTATTGGGCCAGGAACTGCGCGTCATCCATCTGATCAGGACCAGCCGCCGTACTCGCCGCACCCGCCAGCGCCGTCAGCCGCACGGAGGGCGAATAGGACGCGCCTCCCTCGGGGACTTCGATGGGGGCCGACAGTTGATCCGCAAAGCCATCCACATGGATCAACACCATGTAGCTCCCGGGACCGGGGACCTCAATCGAATAGGTCCCGTCGGCCGCCGCCGCAGTTTCGCCGATGGGCTGGGCATTCGCGTCCAGTAGCATGACGGTCGCGCCCGCCACCGGGGCGCCGTCCTCGGCCGAGGTCAGACGCCCGGACAGCGCCTGTCCAGAAAGGTCTGTGGCCAGCAGCAGGCCGAGCGCCAGAAGGCCGACCATGAGTCGGACCAGGCGGCCGGTTTCAGGAAGGCAACGGGTGAGGCGAGCCGCGGACGGTGGGGTGTTGGTCTGAAGCATGGCTTGATGACGTTGAGGATCAGTGTTGGCCGAATCTACACCACCAACGCCCCTCAGGTTACGGGGCGTGCGAATCCGGGGTCAGCCGGAGCGTGGACACGGACCGCGCTTCGACCGCCGCCCGCGACATGGGGAGCACCAGCAGCTGGCCGTTCTCCCACCGCGGCAGCTGGTCCAAGCTGTGACGGCCTTTGGGATAGCCGGACTGTCCACCGGGCAGAATAAATCCGCCCACGCCGTCCAGGTCAGCCATGTCGACAACATGCCTCTGCGAGGGACCGTAGGTGACCGTGAACCGACCCCCTCCCCCGCCATAACCCGCCACATTCACCGTCTCGGGTCCCCCTGCTCTGGCACGCCCTGAGTCACCGAAGCCGAAGACGCGCTCCAGGATGGAGACTGCGGCCAGCGGATGATCCAGCGTCAGAGTGTGAGCATCTCCCCAAGCCCGCCCGGCGGCGCGATCGAAGGCCACCTGAGCCGCGCGAGCAGAGGCCTCTGCAGAAAGGGCTCCCGCGTCGAGCGCAGATTCGACAGCCGCCCCCGAGAAGTATCCACCCCCCTGTGGATAGACCTCCCGTCGAAGCTCCATCCGGACCTCGTCCAGCCACCCAGCGAAGAGGGTGGGTTCGATTCGGTCCGGGGCGTAGGATCCGTCCCACGCCTCAAGAAGCGCGGCGATCGAATCTAGTTGCGCCCCTCGGAACCCGTCGGCAGCCGTCTGGCGGTGTTTCAGGGCACGACGGCTGACGACGTCCAGTTGAATGGCCAGAAGGGACTCGACGTCGTGGACCTGGCGGGCCGAAAGAAGCTCCGTGATCCGGTCCGCCCGCCACGGCGAAGCCCAGCCGCCAGCCGAGATACGATCGGATATCGCGTCCCAGCTCTGGCGGTTGTTGGCCGTAGCAATGAAGCCCTCTGCTGGATTCAACGCGTGAGGATGGTCCTCAAAGTCCACGAAGCCGTCCCAGTCTCCCTCACCGGTCCAGCCCGCTTGCGGAAGGATCGGCGGAACGGGCGTGGGGCGATTCGGGATCCGGCCAGCCATCCAGTAGCCCCAGTTCCCCGCCGTGTCAGCGAACACGACGTTCTGATGGGGGCTGGTGAAGTCCTCCAGAGCGCCCAGGAAATCATCCACGGAACCCGCTTTGTTCATCCCCAGGACGGCATGGAACGTGGTGGATGGCGCGTGGGCGACCCATGCAAAGGCCAACAGGTCCTCGCCCGCCCGCGCTTCCACCGGAGTAATGACAGGCCCGTGCCGCGTACTCCTCAGCACCAGAGTGTCTGGAGCATCTCTCCCTTTGACCGGGATCAGCTCGATACGCGTGGAGAAAGGCTCGCTGCCCTCGGGCGTCAGGTACCGCGTGGTGTCCGCAGGGTCGACGCGCTCCACGAACAGATCGGTGTCGTCCAGCATCGCGTTGGTCAGTCCCCAGGCCACCGCGTCATTGTGTCCGGCCACAATCCCGGGAGAACCGGGGAGACTCATCCCGACCACATTGATTCCGGGGGCGTGAAGCCCGGCCAGATACCAGAGGGTCGGCTGGTTCAGGGCCAGGTGCATGTCGTTGGACAGAAGCGGCTTTCCGGACACCGACCGTGTCGGGCCCACAACCCAGGAATTCGAAGCGTGAACGGCGTTGACGGCCATCAAGAACGGTCGGGCGACGTCCGGCACGGCCGCCGAGGCGACCAGCATCTGAGACGGAAGCCGACCCACCTCGGGAGGACTCACCCGGTCGGGGGCCGGCGTTCCCGGGAGGATGGTACTCCCCCAGGTCGGATACTCGGGGCGGACTCTCTCCATCCCCTCTACGCCGATGCTGGAAGCGGTCTCGAGCAGTCCCAGAGTCGTGCCGTAGTCCGACAGATCCCACGCCATGATCTTTTCCATGGCCAGGACGTCGACCACGGTGAAGTGCCCGGGCCGCGCCCGAAGGACCACGAACTCGGGCGGCAACAACCCCTTCCAGCCATCGACCGCAGCGTTGAGGCCGGCGGCGTAGGCCTCAACCATCTCGCGTGCGTCCGCCGAAAGCTGAGACTCGGCCAGTTCGGCCGCCCCGGAAAGATCGAGCATCCTGAGAAAGCGGTCGGACTCGAGCGTGGTCTCCCCGAAAATTTCGGACAGGAGCCCGCGAGAGACACGCCGGAACATGTCGACCTGCCAGAGCCGGTCACGACCATGCAGGTAGCCTTGGGCAAAGAAGAGGTCCTTTTCCGACTCGGCCCAGATGTGCGGGACGCCGAGTGAATCCCAGAGCACTTCGACCGGTGCTTCCAGACCGGCCAGCACATGGTCGCCCGTGAGGGGTTCTGGCCCCGACCGCAGTCCACGGACCAGGTAGAGGCCGGCCAGCAGAGTCACCACCACCAGCGCCCCAGCGACCTTCACCACCCGACGCATCAGCTGCGCAGCGCTTGGTCCATGTCGGCCTTAAGGTCCTCGATATTCTCCACCCCGACCGAGAAGCGAATGAACCCGTCCGGGATCCCCTGTTCGGCGCGTTGGGCTCGAGTCATGGCGGCATGTGACGTGTACCGCGGCTGGGATACGAGCGTCTCCACCCCGCCCAGCGATGGGGCGGCCTTGGCGACGCGCAGCTTGGACATGAATCGGCCTGCGGCCTTTCCACCCCCCTTCACGACGAAGGAGACCATGCCCCCGAATCCCTTCATGATCTCGGCAGCGAGTGCATGGTCCGGGTGACTTTCGAGACCGGGATAATGCACCGCCCGGATTCGCGGATGGGCTTCAAGCCAATCAGCCAGGGCCCCGGCGTTCCGATTGTGGCGCTCCATTCGGACGTCGAGCGTCCGGAGTCCCCGATCCAACAGCCATACCATGTGAGGGTCCGCCGCCGGTCCGTAGAGCCGGGCGGTCATGTCGATCGCACGAACGGCTTCCTCGTCCCCGACCACACAGCCGGCGATCAGGTCTGAATGTCCGCCCATGTACTTGGTCGCCGAATGCACGACCAGATCCACCCCGAACTCCCGGGGCCTCATGTTGGCCGGCGTGGCGAATGTGGCATCCATCACCAGCGGAATCCCATGCTCCCGGGCCAGTTCGGCAATCGGCCTGGGATCAATCAGACGGAGCGTTGGGTTGGTCGGACCCTCGATGTAGATCAGTCGCGTCCGTTTGCGAATCGCCCGGCGCCAGGCCTTGCCGTCCATAGCGTCGACGAAGGTCGTCTTGATCCCCCTCTTGGGGAGTTCCTTCTCGAAGAGCGCCCGAGTCGCGCCATACAGATGGGCCGAAGCAACGATGTGATCACCGGAGTTCGCGTTGGCCAGGATCGTCATGGCAATTGCGGCCATACCGCTGCCAAGAATCAGGCCGGCGGGCGCACCCTCCAGAGCGGCCACCTTCTGGCCCACCGAGAGCTGCAGTGGGTTGTTGCCGTAGCGGGTGTAGAGGATCGCGTCCGTGCGGTTTGCGCCCCCCATGAAGGTCGCGCTCTGGACGATCGGAGGCACAACGGGTGCACCGGGCTGGTCATCCGAGTAGCCCCCGTGAATACCGATGGTCGAGATCCCCGCGGGGCCCTTTCTGGCTGCTGCGCACATGTCAGGTTCTTAGTTTGAGGTCAGCTCGACTTGAGCGTCGAGTTAGTGGACTGTAACGGGTGCCTCGGTGCTCGAATGCCGGTGTTCATCTGTTACCGTCCACCAGGGTCGGCCAAGGCGCCCAGGGAGTGGATGCCCCCCTCCGGGCCGGAGAACACGAGCCGGCGAGTCACGATTCGAGCGAGGGCCATTCGGGCCTCCTCGCTGTCAAAGGCTTCGGACGCGGTGGCGGCGGGGAGATGTCCGCGGCGCTCGACCTCCATCCAGACTTCACGCTCCGCATCGGTCACGGTGCCCACAAGCTGGACTTCGCCCTGGGCCGGCTGGATGACCGCCGCCAGGGACTGCCGTTCCAGCACAACTTCGATGGGCTCCTGATGCCAGTCCTGAACACCGCGAAACAGGAAGAACGCGTCTCGTGGGCGCTCGTCCTGCAGGTAGGCCTTGATCAGCCGAGCCACGACTTCATCGGCACACGAGTAGTCCAGAATAGTGACCTCACTGAAGTCGATCACCGAAACCGAGGGATCGCCCGCTTCAAGCAGCTGGCTCTCGATCGCCAGACGGACCGCACGACCCGTGGGACGAGTCACCAGATGCGAATAGAGCGAGGCGACCGAACGCTGGACCAGCAGGGCGACGTCGATGCGTACCGGGTCGAGCTGAGAATCAGCCATTGGACGGCTCCCGGGCCGGCAGAATCATGGAGATCTGCGCGCCTGGAAAGGGTGCCATCCGGTCCTGCAATGGGGGAGTATCGTCCCATTCGGGCACGTCAGCGATCCGCGCCGTGCCCGACCGGATCGAGATCGCGCCGTCCCACCGCCTGACCTGCTTTCTGATCTGCTGAATTCCCTGACCACGATGCGAGTCGGGGAAGCGGGTCAGCCCATGGATGAAGGCGGCTTCAAGTGCGGTCGCATCCCCCCATCTCTCTCCAAAACGGGCGGAGTGTTCTTCGGCGAGCGAGCCGCGAAATCCCCGTCCCAGATCGCCCACCGCAATCACCAGCACGTGTCGCCCGATCCGCTTCTGCCAGTTGTAGGCCTGGGCCGCCACCCATCCGGGCGCCTCGGCGTGCTCCAGCACATTCTGACAGACCTCCGAGAGGATCACCGAGAACGGGACGACGGAAGTCAGCGGGTAGCCAAGGGTGTTGGACAGGATGGCCCCTGCCGCTGTCTGGACCCGGTCCACAACCTCGTGCACATCCGCATTTTGCGTGATCGGGGTGATCTCCAGCAGGACGTTGGAGTCTCCACTTCCGGCACGTGGGGGCTTCTGGTCGAATTCGAAGATTCCGTCCGCGGCTCGAAAGAAGCCGATCCGCGCCATGTAGCGCTGGGCGTCGGCACTCTCGGGCAGCTGCATGCGCGGAAGGGCTCCGGTCCTTTCCTGAACGAAGCGTCCCGCAGCCAGAAGGCCGACCATCCCATTCGGGTCGACGAAGCGCACATGGCGGCCGTCAAAAAGGGTGCGCGCTTCACCCACGGTGGAGGCAGCCTCAAAGAGATCATCGGCGGTCCGTCGATCAAGGGTCGCGGGTAGTGCAATCACATTCATGGCGTCTCCGGACGCTCGGAAAGTCGGCCCATCAGATGGTCTCTCAGTCCGCGAGCCCCGCGGTGCAGAACGTTGCGCGCCGCCTGTCGGTTGGCCTGCGCCATCGCCTGGTCCAGGGGGATACCCGACAGGAGTCGAGCAAAGAGAGTAGCGCCCCATACATCTCCGCAACCGGTCGGGTCTCCATTCTCGGCACCCTGCGCCACGGGAATCCTTGCAGAAGTGGCGTGGCCCGTCGTCCCGACCCCCTTACGCTGGGCCGGCCAGGTGAGCGGCTCGGAGTTGAAGCCCGGGCCGGCAACATAGGCGGCGCCGTTCGGCCCGAGCGTCACTGCGATCAGCTTGAGTTCGGGACCAACCAGATCGGCAGCCAGGTGCCACGGGTCGCCCCAGGCGCGACCCAGCAGCTCGAACTCGTCCTCATTCATCTGGACGGCATCAAAGCAGCGCAGCCAAGCGCCCCACCCCGGCAGTTCCTGGGGCACGCGGAGCCCACGGGGATCGATCCCCATGAACAGGGAATGAAGGTCTGCGTAGCTGGGGCCGGCAAACCCGACTCTAAGAGCCCGGGCGGCGTCCAGGTCCATCTCGTAGCCGGAGATGAAATTCACGTAAAGGGCGTCGCAGGTGGCGGCCAGGGGCGCGAGTTCCGGCCAGTTCCACGGGGGGACCCCGCCCGACAGGCGCTCTGTCCGGCGTTCTTCGTTCAGATAACGGAGTTCGACCCGGTTGTTCGGCTCCGGGACGATCCGGACCCCGGTGTCGAGATCAAGCCGGGGAAAGGTGCGGAGGAACCGGAGAGCCGCCTCTGACAGATCCGACCCGACCTTGAGCAGAGGAACAATCTCCCACTCGTCAGAAAGGACCGCTGACAATCCCGCGAGCGCGTAGGAGACGCCACCCCACTCCTCAATCGGTTCGCTGCGCCCGTCCCGCTGGTGGATGGTGTCCCAGACCAGTGTTCCGATCACTCCCAGGCGCTTGCGCCCTGAAGGCCCCGAATCACCGAGAATCACGAAGGGCGTTCCAGCCGACCCAGCCCCACGGCGCAGATCCCCGCAGCTCCCACCACGCCGGCCGTCTCAGGCAGTTCCGCGGGAAGAATCCGGCATGCGTTCGCGGCCACACGAAAGGCCCGCCGCCGGACTTCGGAGCGGAGCGGCCCGAACAGGTGCTCCCCCGCCCGGGTAACCCCGCCCATGATCACAACGGCGCCCGGGTTCAGCAGGTTGATGACGTTCGCCACACCGGCACCCAGGAACTTGGCCGCCTCGGTCATGACCTCGGTAGCGAAGGGGTCGTCGGCCACAACCGCCTCGTAGACCGTTGCCGCAGTAATCAGCTCCAGGTCGCCATTGACCAACTCGGTGAGCAATGACGGCGTCCCGGCCTCAATCCCCTCTCGAGCGAGCGCGGCAATGTTGGGCCCCGACGCATAAGCCTCCAGGCAGCCGTAATTGCCACATTTGCAGCGGCGCCCCGCGAAATTGACGGTCGTGTGACCGATCTCTCCGGCGCCATCGGTCACGCCGTGCACCAGCTCGCCATTCAGGATGTAGCCGCCCCCGATCCCCGTGCCGATGATGATCCCCACCAGGCTGTCGACCCCGCGGCCCGCCCCGAGCCACCACTCGCCGAACGTCGCGCAGTTGGCGTCGTTGTCGAGGAAGACGGGCCAGTCCGAAAGTGCTTCGATACGGTCCCTGAGCGGGTAGTCGGTCCAGCCCAGATTGGGACTCTGCGTGACGATCCCCGAATCGCGTTCGACCGCGCCGGGCGAGCCCACGCCCATTCCAAGAATCACGTCGTCGCTCGACCCGATGACTTCGCGGATGCACTCGCGGACCATGCGCACCACATCGGTCACCACCGCGTCCCCGCCGCGCTCCGACTGAGTGGCCCTGACCCGTAGACCCTGAGGTTCACCACCCGCGGCCGGTACGAGCCCAACCACCAGATTGGTACCCCCGATATCCACGCCGACCAGCCATTCCCTGCTCATGCCTCGCCTCCATCCACAGCTTCAAGAACTCGCGCCGGTGTGAGCTCGCGCAGGCACCGAAGATGGCCCAGCGGACACTCCCGTGCATAGCAGGGGCTGCATTCCAGCTCCAGCCAGACGGATGTGGCCCGTTTGGACAGGGGTGGCGTGTTGATCGGAGAAGTCGAACCGAAGAGGGCCACGACCCAGGTATCCACCGCGGCAGCCACATGCATGAGGCCGGAGTCGTTGGAGACCACCACATCGCATGCGGACATCACATCGACCACTTCGCCTAGCGTGGTCCGGCCACACAGATTGGCCGTGCCTCGTAGCCCGGTGACGATGGCCTCCGACGCCTCAGCCTCGGACGGCGACCCCAACACCACGACCCCATCACCTCGCTCGACCAGTGCTTCGGCGAGTATTCGCCATGACTCCCAGGGCCATCGCTTGGCCGGACCGAACGCCGCGCCCGGAGCCAACCCAACAATCCGCCCGGAAGGCGGCAGCGGAGCGGTGCCGAAGGCTCCCTCGACCAGGGTGCGTCCGGCTGAACGGTCCCCTACGAGGGCTGGCCAGGGCGCAGATTCAAAGGTGACGTTTTCCGGCCGTTCAGCGGCGAGCGCCGAAAGGCGAGCCACGTTGGAAGGGTGGCTCTGGGAGTTGATCGACCGTTGCTCCGTCAGCGTAAAGGGCCGGAACTCTCCACGGGCTCCAACCCTGGTCGGAATGCCTGCCATCCACGGAATCAGAGCGGCCTTCGCTGCCCGCCGGGTAACGATGGCCAGGTCGTATCCCGTCCCGGCGAGTTTGCGCGCCAGGCGAAACTGAGCGCCCAGCCGAAGTTCCCCGTGGCCCATGGGCAGCGCGATGCACTCCCTGACCTGGGGCATCCGACTCAGCAGCGGCCCGGCCCAATCCGGAGCCAATGCATCGATCGAGGCCTCGGGAAAACGCTCGGCCAGGGTCATGAAGACCGTCTGAGCCATGACGATGTCGCCGACCCAGGTGGGGGTCACGACCAGGATCCGCCGAACGTCTCGGGCGCCAGTCATCGCATCTCTCCTCTCATCGGGCCGTAGCGGGTGGGAGCCCAGCCCCGAGAACGCCGAGGCGAGAATGTCGGCGCTATCCGCCGCGATCCACGGACCGTGGCGAGTAACCGCCGAGTTCCCAGAGTGCCGAGGCGCCCCGGCTGCAAGGCGCCTCGACGCAGGGGTAGCAACGCTACCTCAAGGAGAGTGCAACGCAGCAGCAGGGAGTGCATCGGCGCTTCTCAGTCGTCACCAAGACTGAGCACGGCCAGAAAGGCCTCCTGCGGAATCTCGACGGAGCCGACCTGCTTCATCCGCTTCTTTCCTTCCTTCTGCTTCTCCAGAAGTTTCCGCTTTCGCGAGACGTCTCCGCCGTAGCACTTGGCGGTCACATTCTTTCGGAGCGCCTTGACCGTCTCGCGAGCGATGATCTTCTGGCCGATGGTGGCCTGAAGCATGACTTCGAACTGCTGTCGCGGAATCAGCTCCTTGAGCTTTTTCACCAGCCGGCGACCGTGATCGTAGGCCTTGTCCTGATGGATGATCACGCTGAATGCGTCGATCGGCTCCGCATTCATCAGCACATCCAGGCGCTGCAGCTGGCCCTCGCGGAACTCCAGAAACTCGTAGTCCATTGCCGCATATCCACGGGTGACACTCTTGAGCCTGTCGTAGAAGTCGAGAACGATCTCAGCCAGCGGAAGCTCGAAATCGATCTCGACACGCTCCCGGTCTACGTGGTTCATTGCCACAAAGATTCCGCGGCGGTCGTAGCAGAGCTTGTTGATGTTGCCGATGTACTCGGACGGGCAGAGGATCCGGACCTTCATGACCGGTTCGGAAACGCTGGCAATACGACCCCGGTCCGGCAGCGCCGTCGGAGAGGAGACGACAAGCTCGTCGCCGTCTGTCAGTCGCACACGGTACTCCACATTGGGCACCGTCGTAATCAGATCGACCCCGAACTCACGGTCGAGCCGCTCCTGCACGATCTCCATGTGAAGAAGACCAAGGAATCCGCAGCGGAACCCGAACCCGAGCGCAATCGAAGTTTCGGGTTCGAACTGCAACGAAGCGTCGTTCAGCATCAGCTTGTTGAGCGCATCGCGCAGGTCTTCGTACTCGTCCGAACTGGTCGGATAAAGCCCCGCGAAAACCATCGGGCGGACTTCCTGATAACCGTCGAGCAGCTCGGTCGCCCGATTGTCACGGTCAAGAATCGTGTCGCCCGGGCGAGTGTCAGACACCGACTTGATCGCCGCCACGATGTATCCGACTTCGCCGGGCCCCAGCCGCTTCTGTGGCACGCGCTTGATTCGCATGTAGCCGACTTCGGTGACTTCGTACTCGCTGTCGAACGCCCCGAACGTGATCGTCATCCCCGGCTTCATTTCGCCATCGACCACACGCACCGAGGGGACGGCCCCCAGATACTTGTCGTAGTAGGAGTCGAAGATCAGGGCCCGCAACGGGGCGGACAGATCACCGGTGGGCGGCGGGACCCGGGCAACCACGGCCTCGATGATTTCAGGGATCCCTATCCCTTCCTTGGCCGAGGCCATGAGGATCGTGTCCGGGTCGACTCCCAGCAGATCGGCCACTTCCATCATCCGGCGCTCGGGCTCTGCACCGGGCAGATCGATCTTGTTAATGACCGGAATGATGTCCAGGTCGGCGTCGAGGGCCAGGAAGAGATTGGAAAGCGTCTGAGCCTGAATCCCCTGAGTGGCGTCCACGACAAGAATCGCCCCTTCACAGGCCGCCAGCGAACGGGAAACCTCGTAGGTGAAGTCCACGTGCCCGGGCGTGTCGATCAGGTTGAGTTCGTAGACCTCACCGTTCGCCGCCTTATAATCCATGTGAACGGCGTGCAGCTTGATCGTGATGCCCCGCTCGCGCTCCAGTTCGTTGGAGTCGAGCACCTGCTCACGCATCTGACGCTGGTCCAACGTCGACGTCGCCTCAAGCAGTCGATCCGCGAGGGTAGACTTGCCGTGGTCGATGTGGGCGACAATGCAGAAATTGCGAATATGGTCGAGGCGCACGCGTGTCTCGAAAAGCGCGAAAAGTCAATAAATCAGAGCCTTACAAGGTAACCGAAGGCGGCTGGGCCAATCAATCGGATGGCGGGTCTTCTTCTTCTGGGGGACAGGGATGGTGAGGAGACAGGGTATGCGACGACTGCGGCCGACGAGTCGGGGGGTGACCCTCGTGCGAACGGCCAAGCCGACCGCCTGCGAGACCACCGCCGGATGACGCCGAAGCTTCTTGGGCCCGGGCTCGCGTGTGCCCTGCTGATCTCAGCACCCGTGTCCGCCCAGCTCCCCTCCGCCAGCGCGGCGGATCTGGGCATGGGCGGTGCTCGCACGGCGACTGTAAGGGGTTTCGCCGCGATCGCGACCAATCCGGCCGGCCTCGGCATGTCGAGCCCGGGCTTTTCGCTGGCGATCCTGCCGGTGGCCGCCTCCTCGGGGCTCGACCCCATCCAGCTCGTGGACCTGGCGAATTACTCGGACCGGATGGTCCCGGCCTCGGTGCGGGAGCAGTGGCTGGACCGGGTCGCGCAGGCGGGTGATCAGTCCGGGTCGGTGAGCGTTTCCGTGACCGGAGCCGCGCTCTCGTTCGGCAACCTCGGCTTTCAGTTCTCCACTGCGGTTGCCGCCGAACTCGCGCTCAACACCGACGCCACCGAGCTCGTGCTCTTCGGCAACGCGGGTCGCACCGGCGAACCTCGCGACTTCTTGCTGGACGGGTCGCGGATCGACGGCTACGCGATTTCGACCGCGGCCATCTCGTACGGAGAGCGACTGAACCGGACCGTCTCGGTGGGTGCAACGGTGAAGTTCATTGCCGGGAACGGCGTGATCATCGCACGGGACGGCGGCAGCACGGTGACCTCGGATCCCGTTGCCGTGAACCTCCGATTCCCCTCGCTGGTGACCGCCGACAGGTCGAATGGTCGTGACTCCGGCTCCGGAGTGGGTCTGGATCTGGGCGCACAATGGCGTCGAGACGAATGGAGGTTTGGAGCCACGATCCGGAACGTCTTCAACACCTTCAAGTGGGATCTGGACAAGCTGGCCTACCGTCCGGGCACGGCCCTTTTTGACGGTTCGGATTCCGAGTCCGATTTCGACGAGCGACCGGGCGCGGCTGCACCCGCCTCGCTACTGACCACCCTCAGCGGCCTGACACTCGATCCCGAGGTCGCTGTGGGAGCGTCGTGGTACGCCGACAACGACCTTCTCCTGACCGGTGAATTCCGCAATCGGTTCGGGAATGGCGTGTCACTGGATCCCAAACTCCACCTGGGCGCTGGGGCTGAGTTCACTGGGATCGGTTGGCTGCCACTGAGAGTCCACGCCGCGAAAATCTCGGACGGCGTTCAGTTCGGAGGCGGGCTCTCCCTGATTCTGGGCCCGGTCCACGCCTCATGGGCGATGGCCGGCCGGTCAGGAAAACTGAGTGACGAGCTCCTGGCCGCCTTCTCGCTGACCTTCGGGTCACACTGACCGACTGAGCGGGGCCGGCCCGCCTCCGCCACCTCGCCGGGTGGGCGGCGGCCGAGTTGTGCTGGAACCGGTCGACCGGGCAGGCGGCGAGGCTCTCCCTGACGAACGAGTCGGAGTCGCTGTCCCACCTCCACCCCGACGCGTGGTAGGCACCCGCGCAGTGCCTGACCCCGACGACCTCGTCGGCACCGAGACACCGCCTCCGCCCCGACGCGTGGTCGGCGGCCGGGTCGTGCTGGAGCCGGTCGACCGGGCCGGCGCCCGTGCAGTGCCTGACCCCGACGACCTCGTCGGCACAGAGACACCACCTCCACCCCGACGCGTGGTCGGCGGCGTGGCCGACCCGCTCCCCGACGACCTGGCCGGAGGTGTCACAGAGCCACCCCGTGTTCCGGACCGGGGAACGCTGCCCGCTGTGGGCGTGGACCGCCGGGGAATCACGATAGTCGGGCGCCCTCGAGGCTCAGTGGGCCGGACCGTGCCCCGACCGCCCGGGAGCCGAGGCGAGATGACGGTGCCGGGGCTCCCCCCCGATCCGATCCCCGAAGTTGAACGCCGGGGCACCGCACTTCGATCGGGGCCAGAGACTGGCACCGCACCCGCAGGCCGGCTGGTCCGAATCGGCACGTTCGGGCGACCGTTGGCGGCTTTTTTGAAGGTGAATCGCGGCTGCCTGAAGACGGGCGGCCGGGTGTAGACGACCCGCGTCCCCCGGTAGCGATTGACCGGGTAATAGAAGGGGTCGTCGTAGATCACGACCTGAAATGTGGAGCAGCTGTACAGATACGGGTTCCAGGTTTCATACGACCGGAAGCCGTGGCAGTCGTAGCAGAGGAAGCGCGGATAGTCGTACTCCGCTCCGACGTTGTAGGTGCTGAAGTCGAGAGCGTAGGGGTCGTATTCCCAACCGGGAATCAGCGCGACCACAAAGTCGTCCATGGCCACGTAGGGATCGCTGTAGACGGTCTGCGCGACTGCGGAGAGGTCCCATCCGCCTGCATAAGGGGAATAGCGAAAGGCGCTGAAATCGAGCGGCCATGGGGATGCCACGATGAAGTGGTATCCCACTCCCGGGTCGTCATCGACCCGCCAATCAGAACTGCGCGGGAAGATCAACCGATAGTCGCGTTCCCCCCGAATGTGATGCGGTTCATCCGGAGCCCGCGGATACAGCAGCTGCACCGATCCATTCGTGTCCATTCTGAAGATGGCGACGTAGGAGTCCTCGCTTGATCTGTAGTAGACCCGCACCCCGTTCCCCCGCTCAAGGACAGGTTCGTCTCCCTGATCCAGCCAAACGCGCGCCGTCAGTTCCTGAGCCGAGACCGAGACCGGGCTCACCAGGAGACCTGCAAGGAGCGCTGCGGCGAATCTTGTGCCTGTCATTATCCCCTCCCGTTCAGCTTCTTCTTCGCAACAGGACTCTAAAGCAGGTCCCGTGCCAATCGCGAAGCCCAATGTTTGCGGGGATTTCAGCGGTTCGGCAGACAGGCGTGTCATCGGTTGGGGACGGCCTCAGCCCTCCCTGGGACACACCCCTTCCCGCGTTCAACTCAAGGTTGGGGCCCGCCGGCAATGGCGAACTTCGCTCATCTGACTAACTTTCGGGGCTATGACTCCGATTTCTCCCAAGACACGGCCAGACCTGCTCGACCCCCAGACGCTTTCGCAGCTGGGTGGCATTGAGCTGATCGCCCGCCAGGTCGTCGAAGGCTTTGTGATGGGGCTGCACCGCTCGCCTCATCGGGGCTTTTCCGCCGAGTTCGCGGAGTTGCGGTCGTACCAGCCGGGAGACGACCTCCGCTACATCGACTGGCGCATGTACGGGCGTTCGGACCGCTATTACGTCAAGCAGTTCGAGGAAGAGACCAATCTCCGCGCGTACATCCTTGTCGACGTTTCGGCGTCGATGGGATGGACGTCGCGCCCGGGCGAACTTCCGACCAAGCTCTGGTACGCCAAGCATCTCGCCGCTGCCCTCGCTTCGATCCTGATTCGCCAGGGCGACACCGTCGGGTTCTCGGCCTTTCACGAAGAAGTCATCGCGCGGGTTCACCCTCGGGGTGGCGAGCGACAGTGGCGTGAGATCGTACGCCGCCTGGAACCGTTGCAGGCTGACGGGCGGACGCACCCGCACACCGCGTTGAAGGAGATGGCTGCGCGCATGCGCCGGCGCGGCCTGGTAATCCTCCTGTCCGACCTCCTGTGCGATCCCGAAGAGACCCGCACCGCTCTCCATTTTTTGCGACACCGCGGTCACGAGGTTCTGGTCTTCCACCTTTTGGACCCCGGCGAACGCGAGTTGCCCGCCGCCGCGGACGCACGGTTCTTTGACCCTGAGACGGACGCAGAACTGGTCGTGAACGCGGCGGACATGCGCACCGAGTATCGGGATGCGGTCACTGACGCCCTCGCCGAGTGGCAGCGGCGCCTGAAGCCTCAGGGGATCGACTACGTGGTTACCGATACGGATCAACCACTGACCCTGGCGCTGCGTGCCTACCTGAAGAAACGGGAGCGGCTGGGCTAGATGGGTTTTCTGAATCCGGTCCTGCTCCTGGCAGGGCTGACCGTTGCCGTCCCTCTCCTTCTGCATCTGCTTCATCGCAACGAGCAGCAGAGGATTTCCTTTCCTGCGCTGCAGTACTTGCTGCGCACCGAGAAGGACCACGCCCGGAAGATTCGTCTCCGTCAGTGGTTGCTGCTGGCGCTGCGATGTGTCGTCGTGATCCTGATCGCACTGGCCGGTGCACGCACCGTGCTCCGGGGCGGTGGCGCGGCCCATCCGCCAACAGCAGTCGCCATCATCCTGGACAACTCGCTCAGTTCGCAGCGGGTGGTTGGCGGAGCCCGGGTGCTCGATTCACTCAAGGCCCGGGCGCTCGACGTGGCCTTGCTGGCCGGGGAAGACGATCGAATCTGGGTGCTTCGCGCGGGCGAACCATGGGATGTGGCACCACCCCAGGATCGCGACGGTGCCCGGGATCGAATCGCCGCAACCGAGCCGTCTGACGCCGCCGGAAATCTGGCCGCGGCGCTTCGGCGGGCCGATCGCCTGCTGGACGATGCCGGCTTCGACCGGACCGAGATCCACCTGCTCTCGGATCTGCAGGCCTCGGCCTTCCCGAGGGCCGAAGACCCGGCCCCACCGCGACACCCGGTTGTGGTCTACCGAGGCCTCTCCGATCCGGAGCCCAATCGCTATGTCCGCTCCGTCATGGTGGGGGGCGGTCTCGCTCCGCGGTCGAATCGACGGACCGAAGTCGCAATCACTGTAGGTGCATCGAGGGACGATACCGTTTCCGCGCCGGTCCGGCTCTTTCTTTCCGGACAGCTTCGGGGGGCCGCCGACGCCCCGGCCCAATCCACGGTTCTGCTCCCGGCCGGCCCCTTCCCTGAGGGCCCGCTCGAGGGGTACGCCGAGACCGACCCGGACGCGCTCCGGGCCGATGATCGGCGATACATGGTCACCCACGTGGGTCCGCCGCCCGCCGTCGCTGTCGTGGGCGATGCCGGCGGGTTCCTGCGCGAAGCTCTCGCGGTGCTTGAAGAAGGCGGACGAATCAGCCGCTCCGGCCCTGAAGAAAGCGATGTGCTGTTCTCGGTAGCCGGCGCCGGACTCGACCGCCGCAGAGTTGGACAGAGAGTCGTCGTTCTCCCGTCACTGGATCCGGCGTTGAGGACCGCGACCAACCAACGCCTCCTGGCGGCGGGACTGGGCGCCCAACTCGGCCCGGCATCTGCGGGCCTTTGTACCGGGGACGACCGAACGGGGGTGGGCCTCGACTCGATCCGGCTTGACCTGGCCTGGGCCGTCGATGGTGAGGGCGATGTTCTGGTCCGGCGCTCCGACGGCATCCCGTGGCTGGTTGGCGGCAGCGATGCCAATGGCGCATGGGCTCTGCTTGGATCCCCCATTCATCCAGAAGCAACTTCGCTTCCGCTTGATGCCATCATGATCCCGTTTCTGGAATGGCTCTCCTCGGGCCCGGGGCGGCCTGCGGACGCGGGGCTTGAAGCGGGCGATCGACTGCCACTCTCCACTCGGGCCACCCAGGTCGAATCGCCCGACGGCGTTCGCCACCCCATCGACGCCACTCACGAATTCCGCTTTACGAGAACGGTCGGGATCTACGGTGTGTATGCCGGCGACTCCCTGATTGATCGGGTGGCGGTCAACGCTCCACTCACCGAATCCCGCCTGGCGCCGATCGAAGCCGATGCGCTTGAGCTCTGGCTCGGTGAGGATGCTGTTGTGCTCGAGGGCGCCTCGGCGTGGGCTCGGGGTGTCTTCCTGGCCCGCAGTGGGCAGGAACTCTGGCGCCTCCTTCTGGTAGCGACCCTGCTCCTCCTCTTGGCGGAAAGCTGGGTGGCCGCCTCGGGCAGAGGCCATGAAGCCAAAGCGTAACCGCCTGATCGAATCGATCGGCACCTGCCCCGGATTCCTCGAGCTTTTTCGCGGAATCCCCGGCCGGGGTGCCTCGTTCCGTTTGACCGGCGTGGTTGGATCGGCGGCCACCGCCACCGTGGCCGGACTCCACACTTGGTCGCCGGATCGCACGTTCGTGGCGGTTCTGCCGGATCCGCGCGCGGCCAACGCGGCCTTCGTAGACCTCGAAGCGCTGCTGGGGCCCGATCGCGGCGTCCTGTATCCGCAACGAGAATCGCTGCCCTACGAGTCGGACGAGCCCCATGCGGAGATCGGCGGCATGCGGGTCGAGGCCGTTGAGGCTCTGCTCTCTGGCCGGGTCCGTCTGCTGGTCACGACGACACGGGCGCTCCAGGAACGGGTGCCCCTTCCCAGCGTCCTCACGGAAATCCGCCTGACGCTCCGGAGCGGCGATGAGTTTGGCTTCCAGACCCTGACAAAATCGCTGGAGGATCGCGGCTTTGAGCGCCGGCCCGTGGTCGAAGAGGTGGGCCAGTTCGCGGTCCGGGGTGGGCTGATCGACGTGTTTTCGTTCGGAGCGCCGGATCCCATTCGAATCGAGTTCTGGGGGGATGAAATCACCTCGATTCGTTCCTTCGACATTCTGGACCAGCTCTCTCGACAGACGCTCGACGAAGCGCACGTGCTGCCCATGGACTTTGCCCCGGTCGGGGATGACTCCTCCACCGAAACGAAGGCGTTGCTCGAGATCCTCCCCGCCGACGCGGTGCTGATCGACATGGGCGGCGAGCCCTGGGCCCGCACCCTCGACCGCGCCTGGACACACGCCAATCGCGTCCATGACGAGCTCAAATACTCAGGCCTGACCGAACTGCATCCGCCTGATGAGATCTTCCTGTCGCCGGAGGACGCCATCGTCAAACTGCGCGGCTTCCCCCGGATCGAACTGCGCGCCGACGACCCTGAGGCCCACGCCAGCCTGGGAAGCGAACCCCCGCCCGCCATCGAACGGGACATGAAGCTCCTGGCTCAGCTGCTGCGAGAAGGGGCGGCACGTGGCGAGGAAACCCTGGTTCTGTGCGACAACGACGGACAGGTCGAACGTCTGGAGGAAATTCTGGGGGGCGCCCGAGAGAGCCTGCCCAGTGGCACTCAGGTTGCGGTCGGCTCGGTCGAGCAGGGCTTTGTGCTCCCCCGTGCGACCCCGCCCCTGCGGGTTCTGACCGACCACGAGATCTTCCGCCGCTCCCGTCGTCTGCGCCGCACTCGTCGCTTCCGTGGATCGGTATCTCTGGAGTCGCTCTCCCAGCTGAGCCCGGGCGACTACGTCGTCCACATGGATCACGGCGTGGGTCAGTTCCAGGGCATGGAAAAGCTGACGATTGGCAACGTCGAGATCGAGTCGCTCAAGATCGAGTACGCAGGTGGCGAGACCCTGCGAGTGCCCATCTATCGGCTGGACCTGATCGAGCGATGGATCGGGGACGCCGACATCGGCAAGGCCCCCGAAATCCACAAGATCGGCGGCAAGAAATGGCGGGGTCAGAAGAAGAAGACCGAAGATGCCATTCGCCAGACGACAGCCGAACTTCTGGACCTCTACGCCCGGCGCGGGGCGAACAAGGGCTTTCGCTTTCAGCCGGACACGCACTGGCAGAAGGAGATGGAGGCGTCCTTCCTCTACGAGGACACGCCGGACCAGAAGATGGCCACCGCCGAGGTGAAGAAGGACATGGAGTCGGAGCGGCCGATGGATCGGCTGATCTGCGGTGACGTCGGGTACGGCAAGACCGAGGTCGCCGTCCGCGCGGCCTTCAAAGCGGTCCAGGATGGGAAGCAGGTCGCGGTGCTGGCGCCCACAACCATTCTGGCCGAACAGCACCGCCACACCTTTGAGGAACGGATGGCGGACTACCCCATCCGTATCGGTGCGCTTTCACGCTTCCGTGGAGCGAAGGAGCAGCGAGAACTCCTGGAGCAGCTTGAAAAGGGCCAGATCGACATTGTCGTCGGGACCCACCGACTGCTCTCCGAAGACGTGGTCTTTTCCGACCTGGGTCTCCTGATCGTCGACGAGGAGCAGCGCTTTGGCGTCAAGAGCAAGGAGAAGCTCAAGGAGATCAAGTCGTCGGTCGACGTCCTGACGCTTTCGGCCACGCCGATCCCCCGCACGCTCTATCTGTCGCTGTCCAAGGTCCGCGATCTGACCGTCATGAAGACCCCTCCCCGGGATCGCATGCCGGTCATCACCAACGTGCTGCCCTGGAGCGACGGACTCATTTCCGAGGCAATCCATCGCGAGATTGATCGGGGCGGCCAGACGTTCTTCCTGCACAATCGGGTCGAGACCATCGCCACCGCCGCCGCCCGAATCGAAGAACTGGTGCCGGACGCCCGAGTCGGGATTGGTCACGGCCAGATGACCCCCAACGAGCTGGACCGGGTCATGACCGCGTTCGTCGACGGAGATATCGATGTGCTGGTCTGCTCCTCAATCATCGAGAACGGGCTCGACGTTCCGAATGCCAACACCCTGGTCGTGGATCGGGCCGATCGCTTTGGCCTGTCGCAGCTCTATCAGATCCGCGGCCGTGTGGGTCGCGCCGACCGCCGGGCCTACTGCTATCTGATTACCCCGGAACGCATTGCCGAGGACGCCCGCAAGCGCCTTCGGGTGCTCGAGCACTATACCGAGCTGGGAAGCGGCTACCAGGTGGCCATGCGCGACCTGGAGTTGCGGGGCGCGGGCAACCTGCTGGGGGCGGATCAGTCCGGCTTTGCTCACGCGGTAGGGATCGACACGTACCTGCGCCTGCTCGAAAGGACCATGCGGCGGATGCGGAACGAAGAGGAGAACGGGCCCGCCGAGTACGCCGAGCCCGAGATCGCACTGTCCGGCTCCGCGTATCTACCGGAGTCCTATGTTTCCGATTCCAGTCAGAAACTGCATCTTTATCGGCGGCTCTCGAAAATCCGTGACCATACGGAGGTTCGTGACCTGCGCGGCGAGCTGAGTGATCGGTTCGGCGCACTTCCGGAAGAGGTCGAGCGCCTGCTTGATGGGGCCACCCTTCGCCTGCTGGGTAAGCGGCTGGGGCTGGAACGAGTCATGGTTCGGGGTCGTCAGGCGCGACTCAATTTCCGCGAGAGCGTTTCACCTCGCTTGCAGGCGCTTCAGGGGCCGCTACGAGATCATCAGATTGAGGTTGAGGTCAGGCGGATCGCTCCGCTGTCCATCTCCCTCTCTCAGATGGGCGCTCAACCGCTGACGGCAACCTTGATTGAGGTATTGTCGGTCCTGGCGGGTAGGGACGCGGAGGCTTGAGTTGCCGTCGGGCCGTCGGATGGGAATCGGGTAAACGGGGTACTGAAGGGCAGAGATGGTTGGGTGAGGGTCGTGAATCGAGTGGCACAGGCCGATGAGCCTACTGAAGGAGATTTTGGGTTGAAGAAGTCGTTTCGAATGATCGTGGTGACTGCAGCTGTTGGTGTTGTCGCATGTACAGCTGACTCCACTGACACCCGGGTCGCCCGGGCGCACACCTTTGAGTTCACCGCAGATGACGCGGTCCAACTCGTGGGTCCGCAGACCGGTCTGCCCAACGACCCGGCCGTCATTCAGACCGTTGCCGACATCTGGATCGACTACACCCTCCTGGCCTGGACCATCACCGAGGATTCGACGCTCGCGCAGCTCGACCTCGACCCGCTGATCCAGCAGCAGGTGGATCAGGAGATGATTCTTGCCCTGCGCGACTCGGTCATTCGCCCCGATACGGCAGTCACCGTGGACGAACTCCGGGAGCTCTTTGCCGCCGAGGCACCCGGCGTTCAGCTCCGGGCACGACACATCCTCCTTGGCGTCCCCGCGCAGGCCACCGAGGCTCAGCGCGACTCCGTGCGGACCCAGATGGCCGGAATCCGGGCCCGGATCGCCCGCGGTGAGGACTTCGGCAACCTGGCCCGGCAGTTCTCGCAGGACCGCGGCAGCGGCCAGCAGGGTGGCGACCTGGGCTTCTTTGAACGCGGCTTCATGGTCCGGCCCTTTGACGAAGCGGTCTTCGCTCTGTCGGTGGGCGAACTGAGTGACATCGTCGAGACGCCCTACGGATATCACGTAATCCGTCTGGAAGAGCTGGTCACGCCGACCTTCGACGACACTCGGGTCGAATACCGCACCCGGCTTCAGGACATGCGTCTTCAGGCGGCGGAATCGACCTACATTGCCGGCGTGCTTGCCGACGCCGACTCAGACATTTCGGATGGAGCCGCCGATGTGGTGCGAGAAGTGGCTCGCAGTCCCCGATCCAGCCTGAGCCGTCGGGCGGCCAACCGCCGGCTGGTCAATTACTCGGGTGGCTCCGTCACGGTTGAGGACCTCCGTGATTTCATGGAGACGCGCGATGCCAGCTACCGGGTCAGTGTGATTGAGGCGAATGACCAGGCGATTGAGACCGGGGTGCTCGAAGCACTGCTCCAGCGCCAACTTCTGGCGCGGGCTGCGGATGAACTCGGCCTGTCGGTTTCGGAAGCCCATCGAGACTCGCTGACGACCGTTGCGCGTTCCCGCTTTATCGAGGCCGCTCGCTCCCTCGGACTGACCGGCATCACCCCCCAGGATGGCGAATCCCGGGAGGAAGCCGTCGAGGCAGCGGTCCTGAACCTCATGCAGGCCGTCGTCTCGAACCAGACGAACGTGCTCCCGCTTGGGCCGATCGCTCTCACTCTGCGCAAGCAGTTTCGGAATGAGATCTTCGAGGCGGGGATTATTGCGACCGTCACGCGACTGAACCAGATCCGGGGACCGGCAGCCAATCCGCAGGCTCCCGCACCGGCGCCCGTCCAACCTGTACCGGCCGACTCCGCCGGGGGCTGAGGAACCACCCCCTGTTGGCGGTTTAGCAGACTTATGCAAAACTCGAACGCATCGAACCTTATGTCGTACATCTGTCCGACCTCGCTTCGTCGCTACGCCCTTGGGCTGGCGGCGGGTCTCGTCACGCTGCTTCCGGCCCAACTGCAGGCGCAGACGACGCCCGGAGAAGAGGCGGGGCTGATTGATCGAATCGTCGCCGTTGTGGGCGACTCGGCCATCTTCCTCAGTCAGGTGGAAGAGGAACTGCAGCTTCAGCTGGCCCAGGCATCGATCCCGGTCAATCCGGACAGCCTGCGGGTGCAGATGAGGGCCGTGCTTGATCAGCTGATCAACATGCAGTTGATCCTTCAGGAGGCAGCTCTGGATTCAACCCTTGTGCCACCAGAGGGTGACATCGAGGCTCAGCTGGCCGATGCCGTGGCTCGGGTTCAGGCCGGCTTCCCGAGCATTCAGGAGTTTCAGAATGCCCTGACCGCCGACGGCATGACGCTCACGAGCTACCGGGCTACGCTACGCCGGAGACTGCGTGAACAGCAGATTCAGCAGCTCTTCCTGCAGCGCCGCCTGGCGGAAACTGCCGCCGTGGCAGTGACCGAAGCCGAGATGCGCGAGTACTTCGCCGCCAACGAAGCGCGACTGGAACAGCGGCCCGAGCTCCTCTCGCTGCAGCAGCTGGTGTTGCGCCCCTCGGCATCGGACGCCGCGTGGGCGGCCAGAAAACAGCTGGCCGATTCTTTGGTTACCGAGCTCAGAGCAGGCGGTGATTTCGAAGCTCTGGCGATCGAGTTTTCCGAAGACCCGGGGTCGGGAGCCCAGGGGGGCGAACTGCCCTGGTTCCGGCGTGGCGACATGCTGAAAACGTTCGAGGAGGCTGCGTTCCGTCTGGCCGACTTGCAGGTCAGCGAACCCGTCCGGACCGAAGTCGGCTGGCACATCATTCGAGTCGATCGGCGTCGTCCGGGTGAGCTCAAGGCTCGCCACATCCTGCTGATCCCGGAGTCGACCGCGGGTGATGTGGTGCACACCACCCAGCTTGGCGATTCCATTGCCCAGATGATCCGTGACGGTGAGACGGTCGCCAATCTCCGCACCCGATACGGCGACGAGGAGCAGTCCGGCGCCTTCACCGTATCGCGGGACCAGGTGAACACCGAACTGCCCCAGGGCTACGCACAGGCCCTCGCCGCCGTCGTGAACGGTCAGGTCGTCGGCCCGTTCCAGTCCAACCTGTCGGGACGTCCGGTTACAGTGGTGGTTCGGGTCGACAACGTTCGGCCGGCCGGCCAACTGACTTTCGAAGACGTCCAGGAACAGATCCGGCAGCAGTTGCAGAGCCAGAAGCGGATGGAACGGCTCTGGCAGTCGCTTCGGGCCGATACGTACGTCGACATCCGCTTCTGACGTGACCACTCGCCTCGCGGTCACCCTCGGCGACCCGCGGGGAATTGGCCCGGAAGTCGCCGCCCGAGCAAGCGAGAAGTTCCTTCGTCAGCATCCTGGGGTGGCGTTCACCTTTTTCGGTGACCCCGCCGGCTTCGAGCTGCCCGGCGTGGTCGAGTCATCGGAGCCCTGCGACGGTTCTCTCGAATCTGCCGGCCGGATTTCGGGCGCTGCGATTGAGCGTGCCGTCCGCGCCGCTTCGGCGGGTGAGCAGGAGGCGATCATCACGGCGCCGATC
The DNA here is from genome assembly GCA_041688945.1 of Gemmatimonadota bacterium. Classification (GTDB taxonomy): domain Bacteria; phylum Gemmatimonadota; class Gemmatimonadetes; order Longimicrobiales; family Gaopeijiaceae; genus Gaopeijia. Next base: position 164,149 of record JBDNHE010000037.1, read on the forward strand.
CACAAGCCGGCTCTGCGGGCGGCCGGGTATGACGAGCCAGGCCACACCGAACTTCTGCAGCGGCTGACCGGAGCCCCCGAGGTCGGAATGCTCATGGCCGCCGAGGTGACGGCTGCCGGCGCACCCTTGAGGGTCCTTCTGGCGACCACCCATCACGCGCTGCGAGACATCCCCAGCCTTTTGACCACCGATCTCCTGATCCGCCAGGTCACGCTCCTCAATCAGAGCCTGAAGGCGGAGTGGGGCGTCGGCGAACCTCGTATCGGGCTGTGCGCCTTCAACCCGCACGCTGGCGATGGAGGGCTCTTTGGCGACGAAGAGGAACGGATCTACCAGCCTGCCCTCGACGCTCTCCGTGCCACGGGATTGGCTGTGACCGGGCCGGTGCCCGCCGACACCGTCTTCTCGCGCGCACTGGGAGGCGAGTTCGACGCGGTCGTAGCGCCGTACCACGACGTCGGGATGGCGGCGTTCAAGACAGTCTCGTTTGGGCGGGGTGTGAACGTGACTCTGGGCCTTCCTTTCCCTCGGACCTCTCCGGATCACGGGACGGCCTTCGATCTGGCCGGACGTGGCACGGCCGATCCAGGATCCATGCTCGAGGCCATGACACTGGCCTTGCGGCTGACTGAAAATCAGTGTCGTTCGGGGCTTTGACAGGCCTTGCCGGCGTATCTAGTGTGGTGTGGTAGATGACAGCATCCTCTCCGGGACACCCTTGATCAAGCTTACCAGCGTCTCGAAAGAGTACCCACGGCGCGGCTCCGCGCTGCGTGACGTGTCTTTCCACGTTCGAAAGGGCGAATTCGTATTTCTGACGGGTCACTCCGGCTCGGGGAAGTCGACTACCCTGCGGCTGATTCACCTGGCGGAGCGCCCCACATCAGGCGAAATCCGGGTCTCCGGCTATTCCTCCGAGCGGACATCGGCCAAGGACATCTGGAAGGTCCGTCGGCGGGTCGGGTGCGTCTTTCAGGACTTCCGACTCCTCCCTGACCGGTCGGCCCTCGAGAACGTGGCCTTTGCCCTCGAAGTCACGGGCACACACAGAAAGTTGATCGGCCCCAAGGCCAATCGGCTGCTTTCACAGGTTGGACTTGCGGCAAAGGCAGGTCAGTCGGTCGGTGAGCTTTCGGGGGGGGAACAGCAACGGGTAGCCGTCGCCCGGGCCCTGGTCGCTGAACCGGTGGTCCTTCTGGCGGACGAGCCGACGGGCAACCTGGACGAGCGCGCTACGCGCGGAATCATCGATCTCTTCTTCGATCTGAATGCGATGGGAATGGCGGTGGTCATGGCGACCCACGACCTGGAATTGGTTCGGTCCCATCCGCAGGTCCGGGTCCTGGAACTGGATCAGGGTCGTCTGGTCTTTGATTCGGCCGGAGAGGTCGAATGAGTTACGCCATCCGCGAAGCCATCGCCGCGTTTCGGCGCGCCCCGGTCCTGACGGGACTGGCCGGCGCCATGGTGGCTCTGGCGTTGACCGTGCTCGGGATTTTCGGACTGGTGGCCTTCAACCTTCAGGCTGCTCTCAATCAGGTCGAAGACCGAGTCGAGGTGATCGCCTACCTTCGTGACGACGTTACGAACCTCCAGATCGAAACGGCGATCATGGAGCTTGAGGCGCTTCCAGAGATCAGTCTGGTTCGATGGGTCTCCAAGGAAGAGGCACTGGAGCAGGCCCGTGCCGACCTCGTCGAATTCGACGAGGTGTTCCAGGGACTCGACGATGTGAACCCCCTCCCCTCCTCGCTGGAAATCAGTCTGGGCGAAGGGTCGCGCACCGAAGAGGCTGTTGAACGCGTTGCCCTTGCGGCCGAGGCCTACCCCTTCGTGGAAGGCGTGGAGTACGGCCGTGAATGGGTGCAGCGGGTCTTCGCGCTCCGCCGGGTCGCGGGCGCGACGGCTGGGATTATCGGACTGGCCTTCGCGCTGGTCGCGGCACTGATCATTGGTACCGCCCTTCGAATCGCCATCTTCGCCCGACGCGATGAGATTTCCATCATGCGTCTGGTGGGTGCCAAGGACGGATTCATCAGAGCCCCCTTCCTGATCGAAGGAGGTCTTACCGGACTCCTTGGCGGCCTGATGGCCGTGGCTCTGACCTGGCTGACCTTTCGCAGCGTCACCTCGATACTGATCACCATCGAGTGGCTTCCGCTCAGCTGGATTATCGGAGGCGTCGTGTCAGGAATGGTTTTGGGTGCTCTCGCCAGCAGTCTTGCGGTCCGGCGGCATCTGCGCGAGGTCGAATGATGCGAGGTGCCGTTCTTGGGCTCGTCGCGCTCTGTACGCTCACGTTCGCGCCCACAGCCATGTCAGCTGCGCTCGTACAGGATACGACTTCGATCGCTCAGCAGATCCGAGACAGTCAGCTGCGCCTGGAAGAGATTCGGGCGGAGCGCAGCCGGCTTCAACAGCAGATGCAACAGGCCCGTTCCGGCGCCGCCAACGTCTCGGTCGAACTCCGGAATATTGAGCGTCAGATCAGCGCCTCACGCTCCGTTCTGGCCGAACTCGATTTCCAGTCCGAAGCACTGGCCAGACAGGTGGATGCGACTTCGCGCGAACTCGTATCCACTCGGGAGCGCCTGGCCTACAGCGACGCGACGCTGAACCGTCGCCTGCGTGACATCTACAAGGTTGGAGGTCTCAACACGGTCAGGGTTCTGCTTGGTGCTGAATCCATTGCCGACCTGATGACCAGATACCGATATCTGGCCCTGATGGCGAACTATGACCGGTCGCTCGTTTCTCGCGTATCGGAACTCGAGGCTGCCCTGATTGTCCAGGACCGGGCACTCCAGGAAAGCCTTCGGGACCTGGGCGCCCTTCGTCAGTCAAAGCTGGGAGAAGTGGCGGAACTCCGCTCCGTGGAAGAGGAGCGCAACGCCACACTGGATCGTTACCGGGGCCAGGAGCAGACCGCAGCAAGCCGGCTGGATCAGCTGGAGGCTGACGTCGAGCGCCTGACCAGCCTGATGGACGATCTTGAGGAACGACGACTCGCGGCCGAACGCCGTCGCGCCGTGGCGGGGGCACCGGCCTTCTCGGGGGCTACGCTCACCAATGCCGACGCCGGCTCGCTCGACTGGCCCGTCGAGGGCGAACTCCTCTACCACTTTGGACGTGAGCGCCGCCCGGACGGCCTGGTTCTGCGCTGGAATGGCATCGGAATCTCGGCCCCCACCGGTGCGCCAGTTCGGGCCGTGCGGAATGGTACCGTGGTGCTGGCGGGGCCCTTCGAGGGGTATGGCCCCACGGTCGTTGTATCTCACGGCGGCGGGTTCTATACGCTCTATCTCTATCTCGAGGACATCGGGGTGGTCGAAGGGCGCGAGGTTACGTCGGGACAGGTCGTTGGCACCGTCGGGGGCGGCGAAACGCCCGAGGGATCCCACCTGGAGTTCCAGATCAGGGCCCCGACGAGCGGAGGTTCGCCCCAGGCTCGGGACCCGCTGCTGTGGCTGCGGCCGATCGGCAACTGACATGCTGCATCCCCTGATTGGCCATGCCACCGCTCGAGCGTCGCTGATCGGGTCCCACTCCGCCGGAATGCTCCCCGCCTCGCTCCTTTTCATGGGGGGACGTGGCATCGGAAAGCAGCGTCTGGCGCTCTGGGTAGCTCAACTGATCCTCTGCGAAGCCCCGGGAGCCGAGGGCGGGTGTGGCACGTGTCGCGGGTGTCGTCGTGTTCTGACGCTTGAGCATCCAGATCTGCACTGGTTCTTCCCCCTGGTTCGTCCGCGGGGGGCCTCGAACCCGGAAAAGCTGGGTGAGTTGCTCGAAGAAGCCCGCTACGAACGCCTGGCCCTGTTGCGAAAGGACCCGCTTCGGATCTCCTGGGAGAGTGAGCCGGTCGGGATCTATCTCGCGGCGGCGCAGACCCTCAGGCGCAAGGCACGACATCGCCCATCCGAGTCCGGGGACCAGATCTTCATTATCGGAGACGCCGAGGCTCTTGTCCCTCAGGAATCCAGCCCGGCAGCCGCGAACGCTCTCCTGAAACTTCTGGAAGAGCCCCCCGAGAACACACGCTTCATTCTGACGTCCAGCGAACCTGGTCGGCTGCTCGACACGATCCGTTCCCGTACTGTGCCACTGCATCTGGCCCCGCTGGCCGAAACCGATGTGGCGCGATTCCTGATGGACAATCGAGGCTCCACCGAGGAGGATGCCATGCGCTCGGCGAGACTGGGTGGCGGTGGCATCGGCATGGCCCTCGGCTTTCTTCCAGATGGAGAGAACTCAGGGCCCCTGGACGATATCCGGCGTGATGCGCTCAAGCTCCTGCGTGGCGCCCTGAACCCGAATCCCGGAGCCGGCTACGCCATCGCTCTGGAATACGGTCCGTCCAAGGCACGCGCGCTGCTGGACCTTTTTGCGTTCCTTGAAACCTGGGTGCGCGACCTGGCGGCCGTCATGATCGGAGCCGACGAAAACGTCATAAACCTGGACGCCATCGCCTTCCTTCGCTCCACAGCCACTAAAGCCGGTGTCGGATCCTTTTCCGCTGCCGAGGCGCTCTCGGCTGTCGAAGACGCGCGCCTGGAAGCCCGAGGCAATGTGAACCCGCAGCTCATCGTTTCCGGTCTGATCGCCACCCTCCGAACTCGCCTCCTGGCCGCCTGATGTCAGATCCTCGCCCCACCCATCTCGATGACCAGGGCCGTGCCCACATGGTCGACGTCACCGACAAGGCAGAGACCACCCGCACTGCGGTCGCCGAGGGCGCTCTGCGAATGTCGGAGTCCACCCTGGCTGCCCTGGTCGAAGGCCGCACGCCCAAGGGCGAAGCCATGGCTGTGGCCCGGATCGCGGGCATTCAGGCGGGCAAGCGCACGGACCAGCTGATTCCGCTCTGTCATGCGCTTCCAGGGGCGTCAGTCAGCGTTGAGCTCGAGCCGGACGCCGAGCTGCCGGGTGTGCGGGTCCGCGCCACTGCCAGATATCACGGCCGGACCGGGGTCGAGATGGAAGCACTTACGGCCGCCGCGGTCGCGCTCCTTACCCTTTACGACATGTGCAAGGCACTGGAAAAGGGGATGGTTCTGCAGGAGGTCCGGCTCGTCTCAAAGGACGGCGGCGCATCAGGCAGTTGGGTGGCTCAACCCCCGGCCGGATCCACCAACCGGACCTGATCTCCCGGGTGCAGGACAGGATCCCCGTCCAGCCCGTTCCATTCCTTGAGCGTCTCGCTTCCAAGTCCATAGCGGCGGGCGATCAGCCACAGGTTCTCTCCGGCCCGTACCACATGGATCCCCGACTGAGGCACCGGGCGGGCTGCGGGCGACGACGTCGAAGCCATCTCCTGAACTCGATCCATCGATCCGGGAACCAACGGCACCAGAAGTCGAGTCCCGATCTGCAGCGTACGGGCGCGGACTCCAGGATTGGCCGCCTGCAGGGTACCCGAGGCAATCCCGTACCGGGACGCTATTCCCGAGAGGGTTTCGCCGGACCGGACCAAGTGCTCGGTGACCGTCATCCGTTCCGATTCGGGTATGGCGTCGAAGGCGACCTGCCAGCAGCTCGCCATCCCCAAGGGCAGTCGGATTCGCGTGGCTCGTCCCCGTGGGGTCACGCCTCGAATGATCTGGGGATTCAGCTCCCGGATGACTTCCTCCTCTACGCCAGCCGCGCCCGCCACAACGTCCAGTGAAGCGGCATCCGGCACTTCCACCTCGTCGAACGCCAGAACAGGGTTCGGCTCGATCAGCTCCAGCCCATACCGTTCCGGCTGCTGCGCCACCGTCGCCGCCGCCAGCAACTTGGGAATGAAGTCCCGAGTTTCGCTGGGCAGATAGTCGCGAATCGCCAGAAAAAGGGAATCGCCGGCAGGGGCCAGGGGCGCGTGTTCTCGCACCAGTCGGGCCACCCGTGTGGGCCCGCCATTGTAGGCGGCCAGAGCCAGAAACCAGGATCCGAAGCGATCGTAGAGCTGGCCCAGATATTTGATTGCGGCCGCACTGGCCAGGATCGGATCCCGGCGCTCGTCCATCAGGGGGTCCACCGTCATCCCGAAGGAGCGCGCGACCGGAGCCATGAACTGCCACATCCCGCCTGCAGAAGCCACGCTGACGGCCCGCGTGGAATAGCCGCTCTCGATCACCGGCAGGTAGCGCAGAGACGGCGGAAGGCCGGCCTCCGCGATCAGGGAATCCACCAGGGGGGCGTAGCGACCCATCCTCTGCAGGTAGATGGGGAACCAGCTCCGTTCACGCTCGGTGAAGACCTCCATCCAGTAGGTGGCGCGATCCTGAATGTCCGGATGGTACGCCCACTGTGAATGCAGAATCGGATCGATCTGCTCCACGATCACCGGCGGAGGGAGAAGGAAAGGTCTGCCCGTGGAGTAGGTCGGCCGCGCGACGGTGATTTCCGGAACCGGAATGGGCGCAGGAGGCGGAGGCACCCGAGGTGCGCACGCTCCCGAAAGGATCAGGGTCGAAAGACACAAACATCTCTTCATCGCCCGCCCCCGTCCCTGTGGTTCCAGTGTGGTGAATCAAAAATGTCTCGGCCATTCGAACGCCGATGAATCCGGCCCTCTCGGTGGCTCGCGAACTTTCGATACACCACACGAGTGTGGTGTACTATGCCATCACCGTGTCGATTGCTGCCAGCAGGCGGTCCACAGACTCATCTCGCGCCCCGTACCCCATCAGACCGATCCGCCAGAGTTTCCCGGCCGCCGGTCCCAGTCCACCGCCAACCTCAATGTCGAACTCTTCCAGAATTCGACGGCGGAGCGGGCCTTCTTCGTTGCCCTCTGGCAGAAGTGCGGCAGTCAACTGAGGAAGCTGATGACCCTCCTGGGCAAACATCCGGAAGCCCCGCGCCACGAGTTCGGACTTCAGCCGGTCCCCCACCCTCTGATGCCGCACGATACGGTTCGCCAGCCCTTCTTCCTCCACCTCGATCAGCCCCTCATGAAGGGCGTAGAGCATGTTGATCGGGGCGGTGTGATGGTAGCGGCGCTCCTGGCCCAGATAGCCCGCAATCAGCGAGACATCCAGGTACCAGCTGGTTGGTTTCGACTTGCGCGCCGCGATCCGATCCAGCGCCTTCTGAGAGAAGGTGATCGGCGCGACCCCCGGAGGCACTCCCAGGCACTTCTGCGTGCCCGAATAGCAGACATCGATGCCGGTGGCGTCGACATCGACCGGCGTGCCGGCCAGGGCGGTTACAGCATCGACCACCAGCAGGGCCTCAGTGGCCGCTACCATTCGGCCAATCTCGGCCATCGGCTGCCAGGCACCCGTCGAAGTCTCAGCAAGAACAACCGCCACGACCTTCGTATCCGGGTGCGCCTTCAGTGCCTGCGCGATCGCCTGAGGGTCGATCACCCGACCCCACTCCGCCTCTACCGAAACGACCGTGGCACCCATGCGACGACCCATCTCGACCAATCGCCCGCCGAACACGCCATTCACACCCACAATGATTTTGTCGCCCGGCTCGATCACATTGACCATGGCCGCCTCCATGGCGGCGGACCCTGTCCCCGAAACCGCAAAGGTCATCTGGTTGCCGGTCCCAAAGACCACACGCAGGTGGTCGGCAATGTCGTCCATTACCGCCAGAAATTGCGGATCCAGGTGCCCAAGCGTCGGCCGGGCCATCGCCTCGAGAATCCGAGCGGAGACCGGTGACGGTCCAGGGCCCAGCAGCAGGCGGGGCTTCAGGTCACGAAGGTTCATCAGGTCAGGGTCAGAGGTGGTAGTTGGGAGCTTCGCGCGTGATGGTCACGTCGTGCGGATGCGACTCGCGCAGGCCGCCCGAGGTCACACGAATGAAGCGGGCCACCTTCCTCAATTCGGGGAGGGTCCCGCCACCACAGTATCCCATTCCGGAACGCAGGCCGCCAATCAGCTGAAAGATCGTATCCGTCACCGGCCCCTTGTACGGAACCCGCGCCTCGATCCCCTCGGGGACGAGCTTCCGCTTCTCCTGCCCTTCCTGGAAGTAGCGATCCGCCGACCCCTCCTCCATGGCGGAAAGCGAGCCCATGCCGCGAACCGTCTTGAAGCGGCGACCCTCCAACAGAAACACCTCGCCCGGCGACTCGTCGGTACCGGCGAACATCGATCCCATCATCACCGACTCTGCGCCCGCAGCCAGCGCCTTCACGATGTCGCCCGAATAGCGAATCCCGCCGTCGGCGATGATCGGGATCTCACCCTGCACGCCGTCCACCGCATCCATCACCGCCGTGAGCTGCGGTAGCCCCACTCCAGTCACCACACGAGTGGTACAGATCGAACCCGGCCCCACACCCACCTTCACCGCGTCCACGCCGCGTTCGGCCATCGCCATGGCACCCTCGGCCGTCCCGACGTTACCGGCGATGAGCTGAACATCCGGGAATTTCTCCCGGGTGCGTGCCACCGCCTGCAGAACGCCGTCCGAGTGGCCGTGCGCGGTGTCGATGACCAGGACGTCGACGCCAGCATCAATCAGCGCTGCGGCCCGATCGAGATCTCCCATGGAGGCACCGATGGCGGCCCCGACCCGAAGGCGGCCGTGTTCGTCCTTGCAGGCGTCCGGAAACTGACGGCGCTTGTAGATGTCCTTGACCGTGATCAACCCCCTCAGGCGCCCCTCTGCATCGACCACCGGCAGCTTTTCGATGCGGTGGCGATGGAGAACCTTCTCGGCCTCATCCAGCGTCGTACCGACCGGCACCGTCACAAGATTCTCGCAGGTCATCAGCTCACGGATCGACTGACCCATGTTGGCTTCGAACTGCAGGTCACGGTTGGTCAGGATTCCCACCAGCCGGTCGCCATCCTCTACAATCGGCACACCGCTGATCGAAAAACGGGCCATCAGTGCATGGGCGTCCCGGACGGTACCGTCGGGTCCCAGAGTGATGGGCTTCAGAATCATCCCGCTCTCGGAACGCTTGACCCGATCAATCTCCTGGGCCTGCACCTCGATCGAGAGATTCTTGTGGATGATCCCCATCCCGCCTTCGCGCGCCATCTGAATCGCCATCCGTGACTCGGTCACGGTATCCATGGCAGCGGCAAGGAGCGGGATATTCATCGTGATGTTCCGCGTCACGCGGGTCGCGACCGAAGTGTCTTTCGGATGAACGAGGGAGTGTCCGGGGACTAGCAGAACGTCGTCGAAGGTCAGGCCTTCCTTGATGACGTAGGCACCATGGCGGCGGGCGTCCTGGGTCATGTTCGAGCGCTTTTGATCGGGGACCGGAAATAAGAAACGCCCGCTCTCCGGGACGCCACAAAGGGCGCATCAGGAGGCAGGCGTCTGCCGTGCATCGGGTCACGGGCGGGTTCCATGGGAAAGGGTATTCCACCCCCCCATGGGCGTCAAGGCGTGGGGTCGTCCTCGGTAGGGGGCTGACGTGCCTGTGGCGCTGGCTCCTTCGCGCCTCGAGTCGAGGTGTCGGTGTCGTCACTCGACTTGCCAGCCTTGCCGCCCGTCCGCTCCTGAACGCGCGGGCTGGACGTTGTCGACCCGCTCCCCCGACCGACCGATCCACCCGATCCGCCTGACCCCCGGGTCTCCGTGTCGGCATCCGGCGCAACTCCAAGTTCGTCGAGCAACTGCTTGCCGGCCGACGAAACGCCGGAGAGCACCCGGTCCGCCGCCGAGATCAACTGAAAGGCCTCCCGAATCCTCTCGGGGTTCATCGCCTTCTTGCGCATGGTGTCCGTCAGGTTCTCGGCAAACTTCTGCAGCCCGGATGCCTCGACCGCTGCCTCGCGCGCATACTTCGACTCCAGAAACTCGATGTAGTCGAGCACCTGATAGATCTGCGCTTCGGGCAGACTCTCAATCTTTCGCAGCAGCCGCTGCCTCAGAACGTCGTGCATCGGTATGTACCGTTTATCACAGGTTTGGGCTTGCGACCCGGGCGTATTGATGCGGAATCACAACACGTACAGACTACGTCGTAACGGTCGGGGTCCGCGAGCCAGGGATCAAGTGGCTACAAGGACAAGCCCATCGGGAACCCACCCGGGGTTGCCGAGGCTTCCCTCCCTGAGCACGTTTCTCAACTCTTCCAGAGCGGAAGCACCCTCCCTGAAATCTCGACGATGGCTTTTCTCCCTCTCCGAAACGTAGCGATCGACGCCGGTGCCGAGTCCCGTCAGGCGGAATGGCTGACCGGCATTGATCGCGCACTCGACGACCCTACGACGGATCGGAACGATTTGTGCCGGGACGTCCTGACCGGACTCTGGTTTCCGGACTGGGAAGGCCGCGACCCCGCCTCAATGCCGCTGGCCACGCAGATGGTCTTCGACCAGCTCGACCCGCGCAATGTGACGCTTGAGCCCGAGTACTATCGGGACATCGACCTAAATCTCTACGCGAAGGTCAAGCCGCTCCAGTGGATGTGGGAGATGTTCGATCGCACGGCGCTCGGCGAGAATATCGCCCTGGGCATCGGGTTCCGGCGGCTCCTGGCCAAGCGGATTTTCCGTCGATGTGGGAAGAATTTCAAAGCCTTCCAGCAGGTGAAGTTCTCTTTCGGCTACAACATCGAGGCGGGGGATGGCGTGGTGATTCACCGGCACGTCCTGCTGGATGATCGGGGCGGAATCGAACTCGGGGACGGCGCGTCGGTGTCGGACTTCGTGAACATCTATTCACACAACCACGACATCGTCGACGGCCGCGAAGTCTTCACGCCCAAGACGACGATTGGGGCCGGAGCACGGATCACCTACCACGCCACCATCCTGGCCGGGGCCAACGTAGCACCCGACTCCATGGTCGGCGCCGGTTCGATCCTGACCCGACCCACCGAGCCCCACTGGGTCTACGTGGGAGTGCCCGCTCGCAAGGTCAAGGAAAAGCTGGCGGACCAGCGCGCCACCAGGCGTGGGCGCACGGGGGACCCGCTGGCCGAGGACGGGCCGCAGGGGCACCCGATCGATGCTCCCCCACCGCCCCGCCCCGGCGACAGCGGCTAGGGCTGAGGAACGGCCGGAGCCGCATGGACGCGACACCCTCAGGCAGACACGGAAACCGGACGCCGGTCACCCACTCCCCACCGAATGCCGAGACGCATCGGGCCGCCCTCGCTGCGCCACTGACCGAGCTCGACGACTTCTATATCCGGTCGAACTTCCCGGTTCCGGACGTTGATCCGGAAGAGTGGCGACTGACGGTACGAGATCTGACTGGCCTCGAAGTCACGCTGAGCCTCTCCGAGTTGCAGGCCCTCGGAACCACATGTCTGCGGACAACCCTGGAGTGTGCCGGAAACGGCCGGACCCTCCTTGACCCGCCCGTGGACGGGACTGCGTGGACGTTGGGCGGGACAAGCACCGCCGAGTTCACCGGGGTATCACTCAAGCGCCTGTTCGATCACCTGGGGGTTTCTGCCGAAGCGGCCCAGGAGTGCCTTTTTTCCGCCGCGGACCAGGGAGACAAGCCGGATTGGGGGCGAATCTTCTTTGAGCGCTCACTCCCCATCGAAGACGCCCTGCGCGATCCGAATGGTCCGCTCCTGGTCTGGGCCATGAATGGCGAACCCCTGCGTGCCAACCACGGTGCACCTCTACGGCTGGTGGTGCCCGGATGGTATGCCGTCGCGAGCGTGAAGTGGCTCACCGCAATCTCGCTTCTTGCTGAGCCGTTTTCCGGATACTTCCAGACCGACCAGTACGTCTACCGGAACGCCGGCCAGCCGATCCAGCCGGTCCAGCGCATGAAGTGCCGGGCGCTGATTCTGGCCCCGGACCCTGAGTCCGCCGCCCGGCTGGAGGCTGGCGAACAGACGATCTCGGGCATCGCCTGGTCTGGGACCTCTGCGATCACGGGCGTCACCGTCTCGACCGATGGAGGAGCGACCTGGTCCGACGCCGAGATCTCCCCCGCCGCGGACCGGCTTACCCCCGTGAGATGGCAGTTCCCCTGGATCGCCACGGGTGGCGATCATGTCCTGATCGCTCGCGCCCATGACGACGAGGGGTCACAGCCCCTTGAGCAGGTCTGGAACGAACTCGGCTACGGCAACAACGTCGTTCAGAGATGCCCGGTCCGGATCGAGGTCTAGCCTTCCTCGGCCTCGTAGCGCTCCTGCAACTGTGACACCACGACCGGGTCGGCCAGCGTTGTCGTATCCCCGACGGCCCTTCCCTCGGCAATGTCCTTGAGCAGCCTGCGCATGATCTTCCCGGAGCGCGTCTTGGGCAGATCCGCCGTAAAGATGATGGACTCCGGCCGGGCAATGGCGCCGATCTTGGTCTTCACGTGCTCCTTGAGCTCGTCCAGGAGCATATCAGTGGCGGCGACCCCGTCCCTCAGCGTCACGAACGCGGCAATCGCCTGACCCTTAACCTCGTGGTGCTTCCCAACCACGGCGGCCTCGGCCACGCTCTTGTGGTCGACCAGGGCGCTCTCAACTTCCGAGGTGCCGATCCGATGGCCAGCGACGTTCAGCACGTCGTCCACCCGCCCCAGGATCCACAGATAGCCGTCGGGATCGCGCTTGGCCCCGTCGCCCGGAAAGTAGATGCCGTCCCACTTTGACCAGTACGTGTCACGGAATCGCTGATCGTCACCCCAGATGGTCCGGAGCATTGATGGCCATGGTTTTGTGATGGCCAGGTATCCCGCTTCGACCTCATCTCCGGCTTCAGAAAGAAGTGTCGCGCTGATCCCCGGGAAGGTGTGGGTGGCTGTGCCAGGCCGGGTGGTGGTATGCCCCGGCAGAGGCGTGATCATGATCGCGCCCGTCTCGGTCTGCCACCACGTGTCGACGATCGGGCATTGCTCACCCCCGATGATCTCATGGTACCACATCCAGGCTTCCGGATTGATCGGCTCACCCACCGACCCCAGCAGGCGAAGGCGGCTCAGGTCTGACTTGGCGGGCCAGTCGTCCCCCCATCGCATGAAGGCCCGGATGGCGGTGGGCGCGGTGTAGAAAATCGACACGCCGTACTTCTCGCACAGCTGCCAGAAGCGGCCGCGGTCTGGCCAGTCCGGGGCGCCTTCGTACATCAGCTGAGTCGCGCCATTCGCCAGCGGGCCGTAGACGATGTAGGAGTGTCCGGTCACCCACCCCACGTCGGCCGTGCACCAGTAGACATCGTCCTCTTTCAGGTCGAATACAGTCTTGGTGGTGGCGTAGACCTGAGTCAGGTAGCCGCCGGTGGTATGGACCACGCCCTTGGGTTTTCCGGTCGTGCCCGAGGTGTAGAGGATGTAGAGCAGATCCTCTGAATCCATCGGTTCCGCGGGGCAATCGGCCGAGGCGTCCTGCATCAGTTCGTGATACCAGACGTCGCGGCCCTGCTTCATGTGAGCACCCGACTCGCCCGCAGTCCAGCGGCCGCGGGCGACCACGACCACATGCTCCATGCAGGGGCAGTTCGCCACGGCAGCGTCGGCATTTGCCTTGAGCGGAACGATCGAACCCCGACGGTATCCCCCGTCCGCCGTGATCAGGACCTTGGCCTGGGCATCATTGATCCGGTCGGCCAGCGAGTCGGGAGAGAAGCCACCAAAGACAACCGAATGCGGCGCCCCGATCCGGGTGCAGGCCAGCATCGCGATCGCCGCCTCGGGAATCATGGGCAGGTAGATCGCGACTCGATCCCCCTTCTTCACGCCGAGGCCCTTCAGCACGTTGGCGAACTTGCACACTTCACGATGTAGATCCCAGTAAGTGTAGGTTCGCGTGTCGCCCGGTTCGCCTTCCCAGATCAGAGCGGCCTTGTTCCGGCGAGGCCCGTTCAGATGCCGGTCCAGACAGTTGTAGGAGACATTGAGCTTGCCACCGACAAACCACTTGGCGTGCGGTGGGGTCCACTCCAGCACCTTGGTCCACGGCTGGAACCAGTCCAGTTCGCCGGCCCATTTGGCCCAGTAGGCCTCCATGTCGGCGTCGGCTTCCACTTGCAGCGAATCGTCTCTGACGTGGGCCGCAGCCGCAAAGCCCTCCGGCGGAGGGAAGTTCCGCTCTTCATGAAGAAGGCTGTCGAGTTCGCCGTGCTCTTCGGACATCGTCTGCTCTTTCGTTGGTGGTTTTGACCGGACAGGTGCCCCGGCGAATTGACACTACCGGCCGGGCTCGGGGTCGGGCAAGCGTCGAACTTTTGGGCGATTCCGCTGGACAGGACAGTCCGTTGACATCGGATTTCGAAACCGGGTACAATCTGTGGGGTTACCATCTGTAATCCGAAATTTCAGACGCCCAGTGCGAGTTCGCGATGCAGCGCCACCAAAAAGACAGCGATACGGTCCTCCGACTTGCCCTGGAGGAGAGCGGCCAGCGCTATACCCAGCAGCGCGCAGCGGTTTTCCGGTACCTGCGGATCACGGAGGTGCACCCAACCGCGGACGAGGTCTTCGTCCACGTGCGCAACGAAATCCAGGGGATTTCACTGGCGACCGTGTACAAGAGCCTGGAGACTCTGGTGGGCTGCGGCCTGGCCACAAAACTCACGTATGGCGATGGGTCTGCCCGTTACGATGGGCGTACCGACGACCACCATCATCTCCGCTGCGTCGCCTGCGAGTGCGTTGTCGACCTGCCGGGTCAGATCGATGATCGCGAGATCGCGCGCCTCGAGGCCTCAGCCGACGGCTTCAACGTGACCGGCTACCGGCTCGAATTGACGGGCTACTGTCCCGCATGCGCGCCGGTCTCGACTGGGCGAGTACACGCCTGATCCGGCCGGGCCTCAACTCGGCTTCCCGGGCGATGATCCCGCCACTGCCCGACTCCGTGTCGAGCTGTAGAGTCCCGGGTTCGCGGGGCCTTTCCAGGTGGTCGGGCGCATCGGGCCCATTCTGGATCGAGCCGGCTGCGGTGATCCGCCCGCTCCACGAACACCAGGTCGCCGAACTGCTCGCATGGGCCTCGTCGTCTGGCACCCCCGTGATCGCACGAGGCGCCGGAACCGGTATGCCCGGCGGCAACGTCGGCCCGCATCTCGTTCTGGATCTGACTGCGCTTGAGGGCGAGATCCGGGTCGACCCCGGCGAGATGACCATTACGGCCCCGGCCAGCGCCACCGGCCTGGCGCTGCGCGAGGCGGCCCACCTGCACGGACTCGCCCTCCCGGCGCTCCCATCTTCCGCCCGCTGGTGCACGGTCGGCGGAATGGTCGCCTGCAACGCCGCCGGAGCGCGATCCCTGCGCTTCGGAAGTGCCGCCGACTGGCTGCGGGAAGCCTCATGGGTTTCGGCCGAGGGTGCGAGCCAGACCGCGAGTCGAAACATGAGTCGGAACGTGAACGCGGCGGCAGGGTCGAAGGTCGATCCCCGCTGGGCACAACTTCATACCGCCATCGCTGACCGGTTCGCGCACGGACTCCCATGGCCCGCCGTCGTCAAGAACAGCTCCGGCTACGCGCTGGACCGCTGGCTCCCCTCCGGCAGTCCGCTCGACCTCCTGGCGGGCAGCGAAGGCACCCTGGGGGTGATCACAAGCGCCACGCTGACGCTCACCCGCCCCGATGCCGCAACGCAGGTGGTGATTCTCGGACTACCCGACCTTGAGGCCCTGGTCGACGCCGCCAGCCTGGCGACAGCGATCGGGGCGAACGCCTGCGAGTACTTTGGGCGCGCGCTGGTCGAGATCGGCGGCCTGGGCGCGACCCCCGGCCTCGCCGGCCTTGAAGCGGGCGGAGGGATGCTCCTGGTTGAGGTCGGCGGCTCGGTGGACGCGGTCCACTCGATGACGGCTCAGCTCCGCCAATGGGGTGCAGAAAATGGTGGGATCGTCGAAGCCGGTTCGCCCCAAGAGGCCGAGGCGCTCTGGGCCCTGCGGCACCAGGCATCCCCCCGAATCATGAAGGCCGCGGGCAGGGGACGACGCTCCATCCAGTTCATTGAGGATTGTGTCGTTCCCCCGCGGGCGCTCGGCACCTACGTTGATCGCCTTGAGCAGATCCTGCTTAACGTCGAGTTGCCGGCCGTCATCTTTGGTCATGCAGCCCAGGGGAATCTGCATGTGAATCCGCTGGTGGATCCGGATCGGGAGGGCTGGCGTGAACAGGTAGCCAATGTGATGGAGCAGACAGTGGATCTTGTAGCAGAACTCGGCGGCACCCTCGCGGGCGAGCATGGCGACGGACGACTGCGCGCCCCATGGCTGCACCGCTTCCATCCTCCCGAAGTCATCTCGGCTTTTCGCGAGATCCGAGACACATTGGATCCGGCCGGTATTCTCAACCTCGGTGTGATTCTCCCCGCCCACGGAACTGACCCCTTTGCCGGCCTGGGAGCCGCTCCAGACTTCCGAGAGGGCTCTCAAGGTCCTGAGGCGGGGCACCGATGAGCCGCTTGACCGCTCGCACCCTGCGCCTGCTGGGCGGGGCACTGGCAGTGGCTGGGCTGGGCTGGACGGCGACTCCAGAGGCATCGGCGGTCCCGACGGGTCCCCAGCCTGCGATGGGCGGACCGGCCCTCGCGCCTGGGGTGCCGTTCACACCGACCGCCGACATCGCGCAACTGGGCCACGATATCGATTTCGTCCTGGCCACCGGAAGCTACCGACGGGCGGATTGGGGCGTCCTCGTCTATTCGCTCGACCGCAGAGACACCCTCTACAGTCGCAATGTCGGTGTGCCGATGGCCCCGGCGTCGAACATGAAGCTGGTCACCTCAGTGGCCGCGCTGCACTACCTGGGAGCAGACTATCGCTACCGTACCTGGCTTCTTTCCGACGCGCCGGTGGTGGACGGGATTCTCAAGGGAGATCTGGTTCTCTACGGCACGGGCGACCCTGGTCTGGGTGACCGATACTACCGGGACCGCGCCGAGCCCTGGCGCCGGATGGCCGAGCAGCTAAAGGCCGCCGGCATTCATAGCATCGAGGGCCGAGTGATCGGGGACGGAAGCTACTTCTCCGGCCCTCTTCGCCTGATCGACGACTGGGAGGCCGAAGACCTAAACGAATGGTTTGCGGCCCCCTCCGGTGCGCTCTCCTACAACGAGAATGTCGCCTCGCTCCGCATCGAGCCGGGCTCTGCAGGAAGTCCGCCGATCATCCACAGTGTGCCCGACCACACCGGGCTTGGGGTCCGCAACGAGGCCCGAACGGTAGCCGGCACGCCCAGCCACTCGATCGCCTTCCTCCGCGAGGATCCGAATGAACCGATCCTGGTCGCCGGCGAAATCCGCGAGGGGTCTCCAGACGCCTGGCGGCAGATGACCATCGCAGATCCGGCGCTCTTCGCTGCCCACGGGCTTACACACACTCTGCGGGATGAAGGCCTCCGGGTCGCGCTCGACCCTGTTTCCATCCGGAGAATGGTCGATTCTCCGCTGGGAGCGGGCCGAATCTGGACGCAGGGTTCGCCCTGGCGAGTGATGGCCGAGATCGAGTCTCCTCCCCTGCTGGACTACCTCACGGCCGTCAATCAACGCAGCCACAATCTGTTTGCGGACCTGATGCTCAAGACGTTGGGGCGCGCCCTTGAAGGTCAGGGTTCGTTCGCAGCAGGCGCGCGAGTCGTTGATCGCTTCCTGACCGAGGAACTCGGCGTGCCGGAGCAGGACCATCACGTCCTGGATGGGTCAGGTCTCGCGCCGGCCAACCTGTTGAGCGCCCGATCGCTGGTCGCGGCCCTCGAGCACGCTCAGGGCGAGCCCTATTGGGACGCGCTGTGGGAGAGCCTGCCCGAAGCAGGCGGGCGGAATCTACGGCGCATGAGCCAGACCGCGGCATCGAGCAATCTGCGGGCCAAGACGGGGACGATTGCCCAGGTCTCCGCGCTGAGCGGCGTGGTCCTGAGTCGAGACGGGGAACGCCTCGCCTTCTCGATCATTGGTAACCACCTGCCATCAGAGCAGGGGGCCAAGCGGCTCGAGGACCGAATCGGCGTCCTGCTGGCGGAGTGGCGGAGGGCCGCGACGCAGCAGTCGCCCTAAGCCGATTTCAAACCCGCCAAGTCAGACTCCGGCCGAACGACCTCTCGCTGATCGCAGCCGCTTCTGCAGTTCGATCAGTGACATCGTTTCCAGCGTCCGAGCCGCGGTCCGCTCGGAATTCCACTCGACGTCGACAAGGGCGACTTCATCGCCTCCCTCATTTCGCATCACGAGGTGGTAGCGACCCTTGTAGTCTGGGCCTTCTGTGAGGGCCACCGAGGCGGTCCACACTGCACCCGTCTGATCCTGAAATTCGCGCATCTTGTCAGCCCATCGGCTTGGGTTGGCTCTGAGCGAGCATCATCTGCAGTTCAACCTCGCTCAACCGTTCCAGTTCGGCGGTGGCCGCCTCGTAACCAGTCGCCTGCACCGGAGACTGACGAAGCTCGCCCTCCACCACGGGAATGAAGATCGCATAGATCGCACCCCACGATTCACGTCCGGCGACGACTTCCCACTCGGACCCCTCTAAATCACAGAACCTGCGCATTCTCGCCCTTCATTCGGTTTCAGTGCGGCCAAGGCAACAGCCCGACTGCGCCGTCAAGATAGAGATTCCGCCGACCCTGTACCACCCTGCACAGCCAGTGGTTAGCTTCTCGCCACCCGCCCCCGGAGAGCCCCCTGACCACCTCGTCTGCACCCGAAGACAGCACCCCTACGACCGGCACCCAGTTTTCTCTGATGGTGCTCGTCGTGATCTGGGGCGTGAACTTCCCGATCATCAAGGTGGCACTGGAGCAGATCCCTCCACTCGGCTTCAACGCGCTGCGGTTTCCGATGGCCAGCGTGAGCATCGGGATACTGCTGCTGCTCGGCGGACGAATGGGCCTTCCGGATCGTCGTGACGCCCTCCGCGTGATCGCACTGGGGATCCTCGGGAATGTGGGCTACCAGTACTTCTTCATCATGGGAGTAGCGGGCACCACGGCCGGAAATGCGAGCGTCATTCTTGCGACGGTTCCGGCCTGGACCGCCATGCTTTCCACCGCGGTCGGGCATGAGCGGCTGCCGAGGATCGTATGGGTCGGCGTTGCCGGCGCCATAGTCGGGATGCTTCTGGTGGTGACCGGTGGGCAGGGGCTCGCCTTCTCGTTCACGACCCTTCGCGGCGACATGCTCATGGTCGGCGCGGCACTGACCTGGACGGCCTACACGGTCGGCGCAAAGACGATGATCGGACGGTACGGGCCCATGCGGGTGACCGCCTGGACACTTTGGGTCGGTACACTGGGCATCGTCCCGATGGGGCTCCCCTCGCTGCGCACGATCGACCTGGCAGGTCTCACCCCGGGCGCCTGGATCGCCGTCGCCTACGCTGGCGTGTTCGCGATCTCGATCGCCTACGCCCTGTGGAACCGTGGCGTCAGCCGGATCGGCAACTCACGGACCGCCATCTATCAGAACGCCGTGCCCGTCGTCGCCATCGTCACCGCATGGATCACTCTGGGCGAGCGCCCAGGGCCGCTTCAGATCGCCGGAGCCCTTCTGATCCTTTCCAGCGTTTCACTGGCGCGGACGCGCCGGACTGGTCCTGCGGAGGGTCGTCGACTCACCTCGACCGGGTCCTCGGAGCCCACATGACCGCAGGCGCAGCCCGTTAAAGGGTGCTCAGTACCTGCCCCATGATTGCCGAAACCGCGATGAGCAAAATACAGCCAATCACCAGCTTGATCTCAAACCGATGATCGGACACCCACGAAGCCTTCCCGTCCCAGGTCGGGGCCTGGTCTTCTCCCGGCCGGACCGATCCACCGTCTTTTGATCCGCGTTCACTCCTGAGGACTCGATAGGCTTCGTTGATGAGTTGGGTCCGGCGAATTGCTTCGGCGCCGGACGGAGAGTCCGATGGCAAGAGGTCCGGGTGCCAGCGCTTCAGCGCTCCGCGGTAGGCTGCCTTCAACTCGGGATAGGACACCGATGCCGCGACTGTCAGTAGTTCTCTGGCCTCGGATTCATGCATGGTGCCCCGCCCCTCCCCGGGCGATTCAGTCCCGGCCGGCCACAAGGCCGCCGGAGACTCTGCGTTCAGGCCCCCGAGCCCAGCTGGTCGCGGTGTTGTACCTCCGGGAACTCATAGAGCAGAATGCCCTGGTCGGTGATCTCCGAACGCACCCGGAAACCGTCGTCCATTGCGATCAGGACCTTCTCGGCCGCAGGCAACGACAGGTTGAGATCCGCAGCTACCTCTGTGACGGTCAGACTTCCGCCTCGCCGTTCCGCAAGCTGAAGCACCCTCCGCTGCATTCCGGTCTGAAGCGCCTGACGCCGCTCCTGAAGCGCCTGCCATCCCCAGAAGAAGCTGCCCGACCCTCCCGCTCCGATTACTGACCCGACAGCCATCATGGCGGCCTCGGCTTCAATCAGACCCATCAGGATCACGAACGAAGCGAAAAGGATCATCGCCGAGCCGATGAAGCGCCGCTTTATTCCGCTGGACGGCAGGATCGGATCGGGCTGGTTGTGGTCATTCGAACCCGAGCCAATCGCTCGCTGGGTCGACTCCCATCCCAGGCCACAACTCGCGCAAACACGGTGCCTGCGTCGTGCGAGCCAGTAAACGAGGCCGCCGATCCCGTAGGTGAAGACGGAGACGCCGATGAGCAGGCCCACGTGCCCGGTCCGCGAAAAATACGAGACACCCTGCCCCTGATATCCGCAACGCGGACAGCGTTCAAGGTTTGAGCCACCCCGCATTTCGACCGCGTCCATCCGACGGGTATACCCGGTCGCGACCACCGCCCCACACGTAGGGCAGCGCTCCTCTCCAGGACCAAGTCGTTCTCCGCAAGTCGCACAACGCATCTTTCTGACCAGACCCTTGTCTACGTTTTCAGTCGATCATGACGGAACTCTCTACGTCACAACCCCGTCTGAGGATTCAATTTTCAAGTATCGGTACTCCGGACGAATCCGTATACCCTTCGGACGTCGCCAGGCGGCTAACGGCGAATCTCGATCAGGTCCAGGATCGGGCTTCCCGTCAGCTGAGAGACTCCGGTCCTTACCCTGGCGACCACGGTCACGCGCTCCAGCGGCACCATGCCGACCGTCACCCCCAACTGATCCGGGGGAAGCGCCACGTAGACAAATCGCCCGTTCGAGGAACCCGTCGGTCGCATGAGCAGGAACGGCTCGCCCTCGTAAAAGTCGGTCCGCACGGATTCGGCGCGTTCCTGAGAAATGAACTGGAGTTCCCAGGTGACGATCCGGCCACGGGCCTGTTCCGGGTTGGCGGCCACATCCGCCGGAGAAAGTGATGGACCGGACGACGACGCCAGATCCTGGTCCCCACGTTCTGCCCCGGCACCCAAGGGAGGCTGCCAGACCCAACCCTCAATTCGGACGCGTGCCCAGTTCCCCTGCCGGGCGGTTACTGCGACTTCGGCGGTCGGCGCCATCGTGGACAGCGTGTCGCCGTCCGGTGCACTCAGAATGGCATGCGTCCCGCGGATCACTTCGGCGGTCGCGGGCGGCAGCGGTAGACCTCCTGAGCGCTGTCCGCCGGCCCGCGATGGGGCGGCCGATGTCGCGGACGATGTCGCAGGAGTGGTCCCGTCGACCGTCACCGAAGCCGCCCATACCCAGCCCCGACGCCGGACCCGAATCCAGCCGGGTATCCGCTCGACCTCCTCCAGCACGGTCCCGTCTTCGAGCTTGCCCAGCACCTCGCCGGAGGGACGGTCTCGAATGTTTTCGCCATCGTCCGCGCGGACGACAAGGTCGTAGCCCCGGCTCGTGGTGGTCTGGAGAGACTGGGTCCAGACCCAACCCTCAAGCGTGGCTTCAACCCATCGATCCTGTCTCCGAGTCAGGGTCATTGAGGTCCCTGGCTCCAACACTCCGATCAACGCGCCGTTGGGCTCGGTCCGGAAGTTTTCCTGCTGTGACACTTCGACCCGCTGCGCACTCAGACCCGCCGCAGAAACTAGGCAGATCAGCAGGTGGGACAGGCAGGAAACGAACGGCCCGGAGCCGTGTAGGATTTCGGGTACCTTCTTCGGGTGCGGCATGACGCCAATGTGGATGTCACACGGGAGGGCGTCAATCCGCGCCGTTCCGTTGATTCGACCGGTTACAGCCGGTAGCTTCCGCGCCGGATTCCGCTCCGGTCATCCTCTTTCCAATCGCCTTCATGAAGCGTTCCCAGGCACCACTCCTTGCTGTCCTCGCCCTGCTTGTCTGCAGCGCGGGGATCGAAGCACAGTCCATACCCTCTCCGTACCTGTTCGTCGAAAAGGGTCAGGAGGCTGGTGTATTCTCGGGCTACTTCTCTGCCAGCAAGGATCGCTTCGGACTCGGGCCAAAGTCCGCCCCGGCGTTTGGTGCCCGCTATGCGGTGGGCTTGTCCGGCGCGCTTTCGCTCGAAGCCCTGGCCACGATGGCGGCCACACCCCGCGACGTGATCAACCCGAATCGGGTTGAGGGCGACCGGGTAGTCGAAGAGGCCGAGTCACTCCTGACCCTGCTGGAGGCACGGATCCGCTTCTCCCTCACAGGACGACGCACGTGGCACAAGCTTCAGCCATTCGTGCTGTTTGGTGTAGGCGTCGGTTGGGATTCGCAGGGTGCGCAGGCCGAGGACGCCCTCCTTCCGGAGGAGGATCAGTACTCCTTCGGCACGAAATTCACCGGATCCTTTGGCACCGGCTTCCGCTGGATGCTCACTGACCGGTTCCATCTCCGTGGTGACGTGATTGCCTTGGCGTATCAGGTAGGCGTCCCGGACGGTTTCAAGGAGGATGGACTCGGCTTTGGCGACGTGGCCGACAGCGAGTGGATCACCTCCAGGATGCTCACGCTGGGGTTTGCCTTCCGCTTCTGATCGGAGAGTCGTCCGTGCCCGCTGACTTTGAAACACGTAAGGCAGATTGGCTGGACCCCCTCTCGGCCATTGAGACGATCCTTGCAACCGCGAGACCGCTTCCAGCCGTCGAGGTGCCGCTTTGCGACGCGCTGGGATGCGTTATTGCGACCGCCATTCGGGCGCGAGCGACCCTGCCCCCCTGGGACAATTCGGCGATGGACGGTTACGCCGTGCGCGCCGTTGACCTTAAGGGGACACCCGTGGATCAACCGGTCAGCCTGAGGGTCACGGGTCGCTCACTCCCGGGGGTCGACCCGGCGCGGCTGGGTCGGGTGGAAGCGGGCGGCGCATTCCGGATCATGACCGGCGCTCCTGTCCCCGAAGGTGCTGACTCCGTAATCCGGGTTGAACACACCGACGCCGAAGCTGGCTCCGCGGATTTCATCGTCATCCACGACCGCTCTGACGCCGGCAGAAACATCCGGCCGCGTGGGGAGGACATGATGCAGGGCGACACGGTGCTCGAGGCCGGGCAACTCGTTTCTCCGGGCACAGCGGCCCTTCTCGCCGCGGCCGGTGCCGATCCGGTCCCGATTCACCCGCGTCCCGGGATCTTCCTTATCCCCAACGGGGACGAATTGCGGACAGCAGATCAGTTCGCCGATGTGGTGGCCGGCCTGGGAATCCCGGAAACCAACGGTCGCATGCTTGAGATGGCGGTAGGGGCCTCTGGAGGAGCTCCAATCCTTCACCCCCCGGCTGCCGATACGGAGGAAGCACTTTCGAGCGCGATCGAGGCCGCAAAGAGCAGCGACGCCGCTGCGATCGTCACGCTCGCTGGCGCCTCGATGGGCACGGGAGATCTTGTCAAACGCGTGCTTGATCAGCACGGATTCCGGCTGGTCTTCTGGCGTGTAACCATGCGTCCGGGCAGTCCGTTCGGCTTCGGAATCCTTACGCGCCCCAATGGGCCCGACCTTCCGGTCTTCTCGCTCCCGGGAAACCCCGCCTCGGCGTTCGTCACATTCCAGTTGTTCGTCCGGCCCTGGCTTCGTGCCATGGCGGGGCATGTAGACGTCCACCGGGCTACGATCGTCGGGACCGCGGCGGAGCCCTTCCCCGGTCACCCCGGGCTCACCTGTTTTCATCGCGTCATCCTCAGCGACGAGCGCGGTGTGCCTACAGCAAGACTCGCCGGCCGGCAGGGGTCGGGCCTCGTCAGCAGCCTCGGACAGGCGAACGGCCTGGCAGTGGTTCCGGCGAGCCCCGATGGGTGCCCCGCAGGGACGAAGGTCCGGGTGGTCCTCCTGGACGACCTCACCACGGGGAGCGCGATCCCCGGCTTCGAAACCGGCATTACGAGGTGACTCGGCACCCGTCACCTGTCCGAGCCGGAGACCCGTTGCGTCGTTCCCCATCCCTCCGCCAGACCCGATCGTTCCGGGGTGTCTGGACAACGCTGGTCCTGCTCGGGGTGACCCTGATCGGTGTGAGTGGCTGTGCCGTCCCACGATGGCCGGTCGAAGGGCCCATGACCTCTGCCTGGGGCGTCCGCTGGCGGGGGATCATACCGGAGGTCCATCGCGGCGTAGACATCGCCGTCCCGACCGGTACTCCCATCCGAAGCATGACGGGCGGGCGGGTGCGGTTTGCCGGCGCACAGGGCGGCTACGGCAACGTCGTCTGGATTGATCACGGCGGTGAGGTCCTCACAGTGTACGCTCATCTCTCGCGCATCGATGTCCAGGTGCGCCAGGAGGTCGAGTCAGGTCAGCAGATCGGACTCAGCGGCGCCTCCGGAAACGCGGCCGGCCCCCACCTGCACTTCGAGTTGTGGCGCTGGGGTCGCGAGGTCGATCCGGTCCCTCTGCTGGGGCGACGCCCCGACGCTGGCGGCTCGCGAACTTTTGATACACCACACTAGATTCGAGGCGGATCGCCGAAGGCATAGCCATCAGCTACGTCGAGGCGGTCCAACGACGAAGATGGCCCCATGCCGCTCGTGGGCACCGCCGCGTGAGCGGTGGTCCATAGGGCGAAGGGGGGTTCGGTGGTCCATGCTGCGTCTCTCCTCCTCAACGTAGCTTTCGCTACGACTCGTCGTCGTTCCTGCCCTGAACACACCGAAGACCCCTTCGCGCG
>JBDNHE010000038.1:0-2000 GCA_041688945.1 Gemmatimonadota bacterium
ACCTACCTGATGGGCACCATTGTTAGGTGCTCTTCACTGAGGAGTTTGCCGTCACGGTTCATGAAATGAACGACCGCCACGGTTTCATCCCCGCGCTCCAAGGAGACGTTGATTAGGGCAGGCTCCAATTTGTATGCGGAGCCCGTGAGGAAGTCGATCGCAAACCCGAGGATCCAACCGATCACGAGATTGCCCCAGATCCACCCGTTAATCCCTTTCGTCACAGCCAGCGTCCGCGTTTCATACCCGGCGAGGGAGATATTGACTTGATACTCGTTCTTCCGCGGCAGGCGGATCGTCGCGGGAATCGCGCCCCCGCCCATCTCAACGCCCGAGGACGAAGTAATGGTGTACCTCGCATCCGACGGCGTCGAGGAAAGGCTCAGCGGCTGACTTGACCCGCCACCGAGGATCGTCGCGCATCCGCTCATGGATATGGCGAGAAGGAGAACTGAGAAGGTCTTGGAATGACGCATAGGGGCCTCTCATCATGGAGAAGTGTCGAAGCACAGGAGAGCAGAATACAGCATAGTCGCATCCCTTGTGGATCGCCAGCGTTTTCGCGCACATGGCATCGTACCCCCGTCAGGCCACGTCAGCGTAAACCCCGCCATCCCGCTCCGGGTAACTCTCGTAGACATGCTCGAACACGGCCGAGCACTTCTCCTTATAGAGCTCAGGCACATAGGCCTCGGGCAGGCCCGCGTCCAGGGCATCCTCGATGGCCAGGCGAAGCTGTGACCGTGCCGCGGACTTCTTCCGCCAGTTCAACACCAGCAGCTCCTTGAGCCGGTCAAGCAGGTCTTTGGCCACCTTTTTGACCTCGTCCCGTTCCTCCGAGCTCAACTCGGGGGCGGGACGGGTCAGGATGTCGAAAATGACCAGCTCCTCCTCGCTGAGGGCCTCGCGCACGTGGCGCTCCTGCTCCTCGTCCAGGCTGTTGGAGAGCTTGAGCAAGTCCTCAAAGAGTTGCTCGATGCTCCGGCTTCCGGCGTTGTAGCTCTCGATCAGCTCCTCGAATTTCTCCGCGAAGTCGGTGCGGGTGCGGTTCAGGCGGATCAGCCTTTCCAGCCTGGCACGGATCGCGGCTTTGAGCGTTTCGATCTCCGTGTTCTTGTGCTTCGATTCCTTGAAGCGCTGTGCCAGCGCCTCGAAGTTGATCTTCGAGAGGTCGATGGGCGGCCGTCCGGCTTCGCGGATTTCCAGGCCGGCGATGGATTCGTCCAGAAGCCCGGTGATCTGCCCCATGATCTCCGAGATGTCCGGCGGGTTGGGGCTGAGCATGGACCGGACGGCAGCGGCCAGCGCCAGGATGCCGGACACACGCTCGGCGAACTCCAACGCCGAGGGGTCGGGCTTAACGGCTCGGTAGAGGGTGCCGACCAGCTTTTCGTGGCCGAAGAAGTCGCGCCGAAGTGTCTCGGGAGCGATCAGTGCGTTGATGGCGTGTTCAACCGCCTCCAGTCGTTTGAGGCCCCCGGGCGGCAACGCCTCCATCGCGGCGAGATCCACCCCCTTTTCCGCGCAGAAGGCGGTGGCCTCTTTCACGGCTTCCCGCAGCGCGGCCGCCAATTCGGCCTTGTCCTTGACCGGGTTCGCGCCGCCTTTGCCTGCGCCGTAGATGGCCAGGGCTTTCTCCAGCGAGGCGAAGACGTTGGCGTAGTCCACGATCACGCCGCTGTGCTTGCCCGGGAACACCCGGTTCGCCCGCGCAATCGTCTGCATGAGCGAGTGGTTCCGCATCGGCTTGTCGAGGTAGATCGTCGAGCAGCTCGGCGCGTCGAAGCCGGTGAGCCACATGGCGCAGACGAAGACCAGGCGCAGCGGGTCCTCGGTGTCCTTGAACTTTTCATCGAGACCGGGCTGCGACTGGCTCATGCGTCGGCGGTGAGGCTCAATGTCGAGCCCCAGCTTCTTCATGTGCTCGATCTCGTTCTGCCCCGGCGAGACGATCACGGCCATGTCGGTCGTGGTCAGCACGTCCAGGCGCTCCAACAGCG
>JBDNHE010000039.1:0-26432 GCA_041688945.1 Gemmatimonadota bacterium
AGCCTGTTGAAGAAGTGGGGTGCGGCCGCGCGAAGGGGTCTTCGGTGTGTTCAGGGAAGGAACGACGACGAGGCGTAGCGAAAGCTACGGTGAGGAGGAGAGACGCAGTATGGACCACCGAACCCCCCTTCGCCCTATGGGGGTTACGAGCGGCATGGGGCCATCTTTTTCGTTGGACCGCCTCGACGTAGCTGACGGCTATGCCTTCGGCGATCCGCCTCGAATCTGGCCCCATGGCGCTCGTAACGCGGCTCGCCCCACTTCTTCAACAGGCTTCTAGTTGCGCTGGAACGAAATTCGGATCCTTTACCTGCGCGAGATGCGATCTGCGCTGCGTGAACGGACGATCGTCATCAACACGATCCTCCTGCCCGTATTTCTGTATCCGGTGATCCTCTGGGTGATGTTCACGGCCATCACTTTTGTGCAGGGCCTGAACGAGGGGTTCACCTCGCGGGTGGCCCTGATCAGCGCCGTTCCCGAGGGGCACCCGGCTCTGAGTGACTCACTCCTGGCGGACGTGGAGCTCTCCTTCTGGGGAGGCGAGCAAACCAGCCGAGGGCAGGCCATCGGGGTCTCGCGAGATCGGACTATGCTCCCTGTTGTGGACAGCATCGCGGCCATGAACATGCTGGTCGCTCGTGAGATTGATGCGGTCATCACTTTCCGGCCGCCTTCGGACGAGGCCGCCGGCTTGGCGGGGAATTTCAGAGCGGACGTGTTCTACGACCGTTCGATTGATCGCAGTCGCCGGGCGCGGGGTCGCGTGGAGGGTCACGTCGATAGCTATCGCGAAGGCTGGATTACCGCGGCGGCGACGGCACTGGGCATCAATGAGGACGCGCGTTCGCAGTTCGTTGTCCAGCAACAGGACACATCCACCAGCGAAGACATCGGGGCCCTGGTCCTCGGGCAGATGATTTCACTCTTTCTGGTCATCATGGTGGCCCTGGGATGCTTCGTCCCGGCGGTCGACACCACCGCAGGCGAACGGGAGCGATCAACCTGGGAAACCCTGATGACCGTGTCGGCCTCGCGCGGCAGCGTCGTCTTCGCCAAATACCTGCATGTGGCCACCCTTGGGGTTCTCGCGGGCACTTTAAACGTCATCGCCCTCTTCATCTCAATCGGCGCGGTGATCAAGCCGCTGCTGGCTGGAGTGGGAGGGGCCGCGGACGAGATCTCCTTCGCCATTCCCCTGGGGGCGTGGCCGATGATGCTCGTCGGGGCCGTGGCGCTGGCGCTCTTCTTCGCGTCGGCCATGATGATTCTGGCCTCGTTTGCTCGGAGTTTCAAAGACGGGCAGGCCATGATTCAGCCGGTCTACTGGCTGGTCTTCCTCCCCATGCTCCTGGGTCAACGGACGGACCTGACCCTGACCCCCGCCATCGCAGCGATTCC
Source organism: Gemmatimonadota bacterium (assembly GCA_041688945.1). Lineage (GTDB taxonomy): Bacteria > Gemmatimonadota > Gemmatimonadetes > Longimicrobiales > Gaopeijiaceae > Gaopeijia. The sequence continues at coordinate 1,402 of JBDNHE010000039.1, forward strand.
GGTCGCCAACGTCTCCATCATGATCCGGGATGCCGTAAATGGCGTGTTTCTCTGGCCCCTGATCGGGATGACGCTGGCGGTCACAGCCATGACGGTGGCTGGGTGTCTCTGGATCGCCCGCCGCATCCTGGGCTTCGAGGACTTTCTGCTTGGCTCCTTTGACGGAAGCTTCTGGCGTTTTCTCAAGAAGCGCCTTCGGCCCCGTGCTACCGAGTGAACATGACTACTGATGCCCCCGCGATCGACGTCCGTGATCTGTGCAAGTCCTTCTTTGACGAGGGTCGTGGCGAAATTCACGCCGTCGACGGACTCAGCTTTGATTGCCACGCCGGTGAGGTCTTCGGCCTTCTGGGAGCGAACGGCGCCGGTAAGACGACCACGCTGCGGATGCTTTCAACGATCCTGCGACCGAGCGCGGGATCTGCCACAGTGATGGGTTTTGATGTCGCTTCTCATCCCGAGGACGTGCGACGATCGATCGGGTTCTATTCCGCTTCGACGGCCCTGTACCCGCGACTCACGGCTCGGGAGACACTCGACTTCTTCGCCAGAATCAACGGATTCCCGGCCGACCAGGTGGCCGCCCGCGTTGACTCACTGATCGAGAGATTCGGCATCACCGAATACCAGAACGCCCGCATCGAAAAACTCTCCAGCGGCATGAAGCAGAAGGTCTCGATCGCCCGGACGGTGGCACACGACCCACCCGTCCTGATCTTCGATGAGCCCACGGTCGGACTCGATGTCCTCAATGCCATCGAAATGGTCCGCGTCATCCGCGAACTCCGCGAAGAGGGCAAGGCCATCCTCTTCTCCAGCCACATCATGAGCGAGGTGGAGAAGCTCTGCGATCGCATCGGGATCGTCCATCGCGGAAAACTGCTCGCCCTGGGCACGCTCGATGAACTGCGCCAGGCAACGAGCCGCCACTACCTCGAAGACATCTTCGTCCATTTCGTCACCGCCGCCGAAGGTTTGAAAGGTGCCACGCTGGGTGTGGGCGGAGCACTGATCGAGGAAGAAGCGTGAGTCTGTCCGGCCCCCTTCTGATCCGCCCCGCCCTGCTTCCAATTCCGGCGTGCGCATCGGGCGGTACGATGGCGCTACGGGCCCACCGCTCCGGGAGGCCGTCGTGAAGAACAGGCGGTCGGCGCTGGGCGTCCTTTTCCGGAACGAACTCCGGATGCTGCTCCGAGACACGCGCACCATGCTGATCGCGGTACTGGCGCCGCTGATCCTCTTTCCGGTCATGGCGTTCATTCTGAACGCGGTCGAGAAGCGTGACGTCGAGCGGATTGAGCGCGCGACCCTTTCCTGGACACTGACCGGCGACGCTCAGGCATGGGGCCGTCCCCTGATCGATCGGGCGCTACAGAATCGGGGGGCGGACAGCGCCTCCGTCGGATTCGTGGAACAGCTGGAGGCCAACCCCGATTCGGCGCTGGAGGCGGGCGGACTCAACCTGATCGTTCGCGCTCTGACTCCGGCGGGACACGCAGAGTGGGCCGAACGGCGCCAAGCGGATCGGGCTGATGCCGACATGGACACCCTGGTGGTCGCAACCAACGCCACCTCAACAGCAGACGGCACGGTAGGCGGCCCGGAGGACAGCACCCCTTCCCTGCAGAGTGTGCCGACCTTCGTACTTGAATTCCGGGCCCGAAGTGATCTATCAAGACGGGCTTCGGAGGCGTTCAGCTCAATCCTGCTGGGCGTCCGGGAGGAACTGCGGGATTCCGTCTTCCTGGCCGCTGGCTTTCCGGTTGACCGCTCACGTGTCGCGGTGACCCGAGCGGAGAATGTTGCCAGCCCGGCTCAGGAAGCGGGTGCCTTCCTCGGCCTGGCACTCACGCCCTTCCTGATCCTCCTGATGCTGGGCGGCGGCTCAATCGTCGCGGCGGACGCCATATCAGGCGAAAAGGAACGCGGCACACTCGAGACGCTGCTGACCAGCGCCGCCCAGCGGAATGAGATCGTGCGGGCCAAGCTGCTGGCCGTCGTCGTGGTGGGGATGGCCGTGGTGGTCATCAACGTGGCCAATCTTCTGGTCTATTCGACCCTGGGCGTGCTGGACCTGCCCTCTCAGCTCGCGGTTTCGTTGTCGGCGCTGGACCTGGTGCTGCTCCTGATCCTGATCGTGCCGCTCACGGTCCTGGTCGGGTCAGCGCTGCTGCTGCTTTCCGGAATTTCGAACAGCTACAAGGAATATCAGACCTACTTCTTTCCCGTCTTTCTGGTCTTTCTGATTCCGTCGCTGGCTGCCCTGATACCCGGGATGGAACTGCGCAGCGCGATCGCTCTGGTGCCGATTGCGGGGGTCGGGGTGGCCGTACGCGACCTGCTGCTGGGCGAGGTCGACCTGCTCTTTTTCGGGATCGCGCTTCTCTCGACTGCCGGGACCGCCGCGTGGCTGACGGCGGTTACCGAACGGACGCTCTCCAACGAAAAGCTGATTTCGAACGCACGTCTGGATCAGGCAGACCTCACGGGCGGCCCTGCCCTCTTCCCCAGGCATGTCCTTGCCTGGTTCCTCGGCTTCTGGGTGGTGTTCTTCGTCACCGCGGTCTGGTTCGGTGAGGCGCTGGGTGTGCGTGGTCAGGTGATTTCGAATCTGGTGGTGATCTTTTTCGGCGGATCCATGTTGGTGGCGCGCCGCTACCGGCTGCCGCTGAAATCGACCTTCATGCTCCGCCGTCCCCATCCGCTGGTCATGGCGGTCGTACTGATCGCAGCTCCCAGTGCGCTAGTGGTGGGCGCCGGGATTTCAGAGTTCGTGAATACCTGGCTCTTTCCCCTGCCTCAGGGAATGCTCGAGGCAATGGGAGACCAGCTGGGTCTGGACATGCCGCTGGCCCAGTTGCTCTTCTTTGTGGCAGTGATGCCGGCCGTGTTCGAAGAACTCGCATTCAGGGGCCTGCTGGTGACCGGACTGATGGGCACGCGGCTACCGAAGTGGGGGATCGTGGTGGCTGGCGGACTGATCTTCGGTTTCTTTCACGTGGCGCTCTTCAGGATCTTCCCCACCGCCTGGCTGGGCATGAACCTGGTCATGGTCATCCTGCTGACCCGCTCCATCTGGCCGGCCATGCTTTGGCACTTTCTGAACAACGCCCTGGCACTGGTGCCGACTCAACTGGGTTGGGTCGATGCCGACTTCGAGATTCCCGAATGGGCGCTGCTGCCCGCGATCGCTGGGCTGGCTCTCACCTGGTGGGTGATGTGGAAGTGGGGCCGACCACCCCGGGAACCCGGACCCGGTTAGAGCCCGCCGTTGCCGATGTATCGATCTGGAAGTGGATTCCCCGGTCGTTCGGAGTCCCAGAAGATCGACATGATCCAGTACCGGTCTTCAAAGCGGACGAGTTGGACCGAATTGATCCCCCGCACGAAAGGCTGGTCGGCACTCCCCTGATCCTCACGATACGATTCGTACGTGGTGAAGACGTGGACGATGTTGCCGAATTCTTCGGTGCGTCGTCCGACTTAGGCCTCGGTGAATCCGATCTGCTGGAGGGTTGCAGCATTGCGTTCCCAGTAGACCTCGGGCGTCCAGTTCAGGTAGCCATCCGGTGCCTGGGCCGAGGCGGGATTCAATCGCCCATCCGGAGTGAACAGCGAGCGAAAGCGATTCCAGTCCCGCTCCTGACCGACCGGCCCGGAGATCGAGCCGTAGAGAGCGGCGATGATGCCGTCTACGGTCTCGACGTCGGTCGGATTGGCCTCCTGCAGAGAGCGCCCCGACCGGGACACCGACCGAGATCGCCATCAAGGCCAATCCAAGCGTTCCACTCCGCACTGCGGTCCACATCGTCCTCGTCATCCTTCCACCCTCCGTTCGTAGCCTACCGGCCGCCGCGGCAACTGCGGCGGGATCTCCCTGATCAGAAGTCTACGGCCAAGGGCCCGGAAGTTTCCATACCGGGGCCATGAGCCCAGGTCAGCTCCAGCCGTACCAGTCCCGCAGGAACTGCTCCAGAACCGCGGCGGCCGCGCTGGCGAAAGCCGAGCAATGCCGTCATCAGGACGATCGCGCGAGACATCGGGTTGTCGAGCGGTGCGCGAAGGCTATTCATGCGGGAATGTATTGGCCCGCTCCGATATCTGCTCAAAGCGGGGGGGCCCGCCCGCAGCCTCTACTCCCCCTGCCCCAGCGTGTACCCGCGCTTGCCGTTGAAATCGTAGAGGTGCTCCGTCTTGATCACCTCGAGACCCTGGGCGTGAACGGCGCCCAAGAGCGAGATCACCCCGGCGAAGTTCTTCGTCGACTCATCCGCCGGCATGTATCGCAGGCGCCAGTGATCAGAGCAGAAGGTTTCGGGCATCCCGCCGGGATACGCCCGCACTCCCCGGTTCGTGATCATCTGCATGGTCCAGCCGCTCGCGGCGCCGGCCTGCTCGGACAGTTTTCCGATCACTTCGGGGTTCCGGTCGTCCCGGGCCCAGTCGACAAAGACATCGACCCCGACGAACTCCTTCAGGATCGGCACGGCAGGCGTCATGATGATCGCGATCCCCCGCTCGGCGGAGTAGTTCGCCGGCGTGAGGGTGGCTGGCTTCTGTCCGAGCCGTTCGATCACGGCATCGGTGAACTCCGCACTGCCGACCCGTCGGCTGCTCTGTCCTTCACGATAGATGTCACCGGTGTGGATGCCGTCCTCCAGTGTCTTCAACCAGGCGTTCATGATGAGATTGGCGTGATCGCAGTGCGTCAGGTGGACCAGCATCTGGATCGCGCCCAGAAGCAGCCCTGACGGGTTGGCGACTCCCTTTCCGGCCAGATCCGGCGCAGAGCCGTGCACCGCCTCGAACATGGCCATCCGCTCACCCACATTGGCCGAACCGCCCAGGCCAACCGAGCCCGTAATCTGAGAGGCGACGTCCGAAAGGATGTCCCCATAGAGGTTGAGCGTGACGATGACATCGAAATTCTCCGGAGTCGACGCGAGTCGAGCCGTGCCGATGTCGATGATCAGGTGCTCGGCCTCAATGTCCGGATACTCCGCCGACACTTCGCGAAAGACCTGGTGAAACAAGCCGTCCGCGTGCTTCATGATGTTGTCCTTGGTCATGCATGTGACCTTCTTACGCCCATGCGTCCTGGCGTACTCAAAGGCATAGCGGACGATCCGTTCGGAACCGGGCCTCGAAATCAGCTTGAGCGACTGAACGACTTCGCGAGTCTGCTGATACTCGATGCCGGCGTAGAGGTCTTCCTCGTTTTCCCGCACGATCACCAGATCCATGGTCGGATGCGGTGACTCCACGAAGGGCGAAAACGCCTTCGACGGACGAACGTTCGCGAACAGATTGAGCGACTTTCGGATCGTCACGTTCAGGCTCTTGTAGCCACCGCCCTGTGGCGTGGTGATGGGAGCCTTCAAAAAGACCGGGTTGCGTCGAATGACGTCCCACGCCTCAGCTGGAATCCCGGACGAATCGCCTGCCAGGTAAGCCGCCTCACCAATTTCGATCATGTCGTACTCGAGCGGTGCCCCGGCGGCATCCAGAATTCGCAGGGTGCAATCCATGATCTCGGGGCCGATTCCATCCCCTCGGGCGACGGTGATTCTCGAACGGGTGTTGCTCATTTCAGGCGTACTCTCAAGCGTGGGTACATTGAACTGGAACCAATTTAGCGGCGGGATGTCCAAACAGGGTCGGCCCGAACCTCACCGAGCTCGCAATAGCGGTCAACCCGTTTCCATGTTTCGGATGGAAGCCCCTGATGCTTGATCCTCGATGCCCTGTTCGCCGAGTGCGCAGAGGTCTCTCGATCGCCCGATCCGCCTGCGTTACGTGGCCGATTTTACTGGGGCTTCTGGTCGGATTGGCGATTCTGATCAGCCTGTACGTCGCAGCGGACACCTGACCGCATCGCACACGAGGTCGTCGTGCCGTAACGCGGCTCGCCCCACTTCTTCAACAGCCTTCTTGATCCCTGGACGCCGTTTGTGGGAGGTCGGGACCGGGATTGAGCGCGGGCGCGGCCCGGTCTCGACTTGCGAACGACCATGTCCGCCCTTCGATTCGGGGGCGTTCCATCCGTCTTCGCAGGCAAGAAAGGACATGCATCATGATCCGGCCGTTCACCGCGCCATTTCGCTCGCTCACCTTCGCGACCACCTGCTCGGCAGTTCTGCTCGCTGGCCTCTCCGCCTGCACAGGGGGAGATGAGATGAGCGACGAGCCAGCGACGTCGGCCGACACCCCAGCTGAAACCGTATCGACTTCGACGAATCCGATCGTGCAGCTTCTCGCCGACGGTCAGGCTGTGTTCGGCGCCTTTTCCGAGGAGCATTCCATGGATGGCGGTCGGGCGAGCATGTCCGCACCGCGCTCCGACTTTCAGTTCTACTCCATGGAGACCGGCCCCTTCGACGTGCCGCTGATGCAGGAGTACTTCGCCGGGATGGTGGAGGCAGAGGGTGAGACGGCCCTCGCCGACTACCCGGTTCTTGTGCGGCCTCCCGCAGTCCACACCGACCCCGAAGCCGTAGCCACCAATGTCGAGGATGCCATGGCGGCGGGGATCGTGGGTATCGTGTTCCCCCACGTCCAGACCGCCGACGAAGCGGCACAGACCACCGCGCTGATGGGAAGCCCGTGGCCGCTCGACTACGACTCGGAGTCGGTCAACTTCATTATCGTCGAAGATCAGGAAGGGATCGCGAACGTCCGCGACATCGTGCAGACGCCCGGGCTCAGCGTTGTCATCGCCGGCCCGGGTGACCTGCGCCGGGCATACGACGGCGACACGGAGGCGGTGGAGAATGCCATTCAAACGGTGCTCTCAGCCTGCCTGGAGTTCGATATTCCCTGTGGCATCACCGCCGGTGTCGCGGACATTGGCACGCGGCTGGATCAGGGATTCCGGATGATCATCGTGACGGAGCCCGAGGCGATCGAGGTGGGAATGCGGCATGCGGGACGGATTGCGACGGTGGGGCGCGGCGAGGGCTGACGACTCCTACCTATTCGCAGCTCAGGCAGTTGTTGTTATTCACGGCTCCGAGCGAAACAAGCAGAGCGATGGTCTCCGGGAATGGCTCCACCCGGGAGATCACGCCATTGGCCATGTCTGCCGTGGTTCGGCCGTTACGCGCCAGCAGCGTCACATCGGCGCCCTTCTCGACCAGGTAGCGAATCGTCTCGTTGTCGCCGCGCGAGGCCGCGTGGTGAACCGGTGTGTAGCCATCGTAGTCACGGGCATTCACATCGGCACCGAGTTCTTCGACCAGGTAGCGCACGGTCGGCAGCCAGCCATCCGGGGCATGCCTGTGTGAGTTGGCGGCGAAGCCCTTGCCGTATCCAACCCCCGTGGCGGCGTGAATCGGGTAGATCCCAGGTCCTCCGACGGGCACGGGCTCAAGCCCCGAATGGTCCTCGGGCGGGTCGCCCCGGCGTGCCCGCTGCGGCGGATTTCGCGTTGGAATCTCCGGATCGGCACCGTACGCAACCAGTAGCTGCATCGCAGGCACATCCGTGGCGTAGGCGGCCCGCCAGAATGGCGTCGAGCCACGCACATTCACACCCAGCAGGTCGAAGTTGTACGACATGTACCAGATGTTGGTATCGATGCGACGGTTCGGGTCCACGCCAGCCTGAAGCAGTTGTTCCAGGAACCCCATGTAGCTGACTTCCTGCCGTTCGAAGGCCTTGGGCTGGGGGTAGAGCGCCTTGGGCGCCCAGTAGACGTTGATCGCGGCGTAGAGCGGGGTCACACCGGCCAACGACCCGATCTCGGGATCCGCCCCTCGTGCCATCAGAGCCAGGGCCAGATCGAAATGGCCGTTAATGGTGGCCAGCAGCATCGGGGTGGATCCGTCGCCCCCCGACTTCTGGTTCACATCCGCACCGGCATCAATCAGCGCCATCGCTGCGTCCAGATAGCCTTCCCGGACCGCATGATGAAGCGGCGCGAGTCCGCCGATACCGCCGACCAGGTCATTGTAGGAAAGAGGCTCTTCCTCCGGTTCCGTGGTGGCTGAATCCGGTTCGGGTGCCGCCACCGGGGCGGAAGCGACATCCCGATCCTCGCCATCGTCCGACTCAGCCGCCGTTCCTTCAGCCTCCTCCGACTCAGCACCCGCCTCGTTGAGGTTGTCGCTCAGTTCCGGCGGCGCCGTCGCCGGTACGGCCTCGGCATTCGCTTCCTCGTCGGCGGCCGCGGCAGCCGCTTCCTCCGGGCTGAGGTTCAGTTCTTCCATGTCGAGCACGGCCTGCTGCTCGGCGGCCCGCAGCGTGGCCATGGCCTCCAGACGGTCGCGACGCAGGGCCGAGTCAATCCGATCCTCGTCGGCAAGCCGATTCGCCTGGGTCACCCGGCTGGTCTCGGACGGATCGGCCCCGGCGGCGATCAGGGTCCGGATCGCTTCGACCCGGCCGCGATTGGCCGCAAAGATCAGCGGTGTCTGGTCCTGCGAAAACTCATGCGCCTCGACCTCGGCCCCGTGCGACAGCAACGATTCAATCGCCGGAACGTGCCCGGCAGCGGAAGCGAAGTGGAGCGCCGTGACACCGGTCGAGGTGCGAGCGCGAGCGTTGGCCCCGGCGTCCAAAAGGGCGGTGACCACATCCCCGTGGCCCGTTCGGGCAGCGACCAGCAAGGGCGTATACTGCGCCACCCGAGTGGTCACTTCCAGGTTGGCACCGGCATACATCAGAATCCCGGCCATCTCGGTCGAGCCCTGATACGCGGCCCAGTGAAGCGCCGTCATTCCGTCGCCCTGCGATGCGTTTACATCCTCTCCCTGACGCAGCAGCGTCCGGACGGCGTCGACATCACCGTTCTGCGCGGCCTCGGCCACCGGCGCAATCGGCCAGATCAGCGAAGTGCCGGCGAGCATGAGAACGGCAAGTACGATCACCGCTGCGGCAATGAATCGCGACAGCATGCAGGGTACATGTTCGTCGCACGGTTCGGCATCCACGTCGGAGCGTACCCAGCCCTGTGGTTCGGTCGGAGTGAAACGCGAGGGTTTCAGGGGCGACATGGCATCACCCCTGCTTGAAGGTGAACTCGCCAGTGGCATCCCCGAACGAAGCCATGTCATCCAACCCCAAATTGTGCATGAGCGAAAGCATGACATTCGCCATCGGCGTGCTATCGTCTGCACGCAGATGCAGGCCACCGCTCAGAGCACCATTGCCGCCCCCCAAAAGGATCAGCGGGCAGCGCTTGTGGTTGTGAACGTTCGGGTCACCCATTGGCGAGCCGTAGATGATGGCCGTCTTCTCCAGGAGGTTGCCTTCGCCCTCCTGCATCTCCTCGAGCCGGTTCAGGAAGTAAGGCAGCATGCCGATGTGGTAGCGATTGATTTCGGCAAAGTCGGTGATGTTCTTTTCGTTGCCCCCGTGGTGCGAAGCCGGGTGGAACGGCTTGTCGATGCCGCTCTCCGGATAGACCCGAGCGGAGCCATCCCGGCCCAGCTTGAAGGAAAACACCCGCGTCATGTCCGAGGCGAAGGCCAGTGCCTGCAGGTCGAACATCAGCTTGACGTGCTCCTCAAACGAATCCGGCACCCCCGCTGGCGCGGTGGGAAGATCACGCGTCTCGCCGCTTACGTTGTAGGCCTCGACCATTGTGATCCGCCGCTCAATCTCGCGGATGCTGTCCAGGTAGCGCTCGACCCGGGCACGGTCACTCGGACCCAGCGACCGCTGCAGCGTGGAGATCTCCGAGGTCACCCAGTCCAGGATGCTCGAGTTGGTTCGGCGACGCTGCGCTCTCTGCTCGGGCGTCCCACCTGCCCCGAAAAGCTGGTCGAAGACAACGCGGGGATCGCGGATCATCGGCAGCGGCTCGTTCTCGGCAGCCCACGAGATGGTGTCGGTGTAGACGCAGGCATACCCGTAGGCGCAGCCTCCAGCCTGATCAACGTTCTCGATGCACAGCTGCATCGACGGGATCGGCGTGCTCTGGCCGAACCGCTTGGCGAACATCTGATCAAGCGATTCCCCGACCCTCACGTCGGAGCCCTCCGTCTGACGCGGATGGGCCTGAGTCAGGAAGACCGCGCTGGAGCGAAAATGGTCACCGCCGATCTCATCCGCCTCGAAGGCCTCGGCCATGCGCACGTCGGTATTGGAGACGATGGTCAGCCAGTCCCGATACGACTCAAGCGGAGAAAGCGCCGAACCGGAAATGTCAAAGTCCCGCCCCACCTGAGCCGGAGCCCACAGGTTCTTCTCAATTCCCCACGGAGCCGAGCCCGCCGCACCGTGCACCATCTCGATCGCCACCAGGCGCGTCTTTTCCGTCTCGGCCCGGAGCTGAGCGGCAAGTCGTCCCGCGGGCATCATCGCATCCAGGAAGGGAAGCGAGATTGCGGCACCAGCGCCCTTCAGAAAGGTACGCCGCTCCAAGTGCTTTTTGGTCAGGAACATCGGGTTCTCCGCTTCGAGGGTGCTTCGTTTATTGCATGCCGGCGGCGTCGGTCTCCGTCTCGGCCATTCTCATCTGGAATGCGGGAGTGTCGACCACCCCCAGAATGAAGGACGACAGCCGGTAGCCCTGCTCGGCGGCGTCGTTCACAATCTTTCGGATGCTGGGCATGTCGTAGTACTCGACGCGTCGGCCGAGTGCATACGCCATGAGGTTCTCGGTGAAGGTCCGCAGGAACGGCTGTGGTCGCGCCATCAGCGCTCCACGCAGATCCTCGGGCCCCAGCAAGGGCGTGCCGTCATACAGCACGCCCGTCGCGTCCACCGGGTTGCCGTTGTCGCGCATGCGCCATCTGCCAGTCACATCGAAGTTCTCAAGCGCGAGCCCGATCGGATCAATGAAGACGTGGCACGACCTGCAGGCGGGACTCTCGCGGTGCAGCTCCATCTGCTCGCGCACGGTCAGGAATCGACCATCCACGGAAGGCTTGGTCGCGTCCAGATCTGGCACATCCGCGGGCGGCGGCGGCGGCGGTGTGCCCATCAGGACTTCCATCACCCACTTCCCACGCAGAACCGGAGACGTCCGGTTGGCGTGAGAAGTGAGGGTCAGGATCGAGCCATGCCCCAGCAACCCGCGCCGGAGCGCGTCGGGGTACATGACCTGCCGGAACTCGGGACCCGCCACACCGGCCATGCCATAGTGATCCGCCAGTCGATCGTTCACAAAGGTGTAGTCGGCGTCCAGCAGATCCAGAACCGGGCGGTCGGCGTCCACAATGTGATTGAAGAAGCGCTCGGTCTCCTCAACCATCATGTGCGACAGCTGCTGATCGTAGTCCGGATAGATCGTCGCGTCCGGGTGGACCTTCTCGATGTCCGAGAGCCTCAGCCACTGAGCGGCAAAGCGGGCCCCCAGTCGAGAGGCGGCAGGAGCCCGAAGCATTCGCAGGACCTGCGCCTCCAACACCTCGGGATCCGAAAGACGGCCGTGTCGGGCCAGGTCCAGGAGCTCCCCATCCGGGACCGAGCCCCACATGAAGAACGACAGGCGCGAGGCCAGATCGTTGTCAGACAACCTGGTCAATCCCGCCGCGGTCGCAACGCCCACGCCCTGCTCAATCCGGAAGATGAACCATGGGCTGGCAAGCATGGCCTGAAGTCCCGTCCGGACCCCCACCTCGAACCCGCCTTCGACCGTACCCTCGCGGTAGAACCGCATCAGGTCATCGAGTTCGTTGTCGGTCAACGTTCGGCGGTAGGTGCGCGTAGCCAGGCGAGTCAGAATTCGCCGGGCGCAGGGCTCTTCTTCATCACGGGAGGTCGGCCGGCAGCTGAAAATCAGCTGGCGACTCGGCATGTCAGAGACGCCGGTCACGTCGAACGGTCCAGCCACCACCAGGTCGCGCAGGTGCGGGAGCGTGGTGATCCCATAAGAGAGCCCGATCTGCGTATCGGCCAGGGAATGACCGACCGGCGCCAGAATGTCCTCGACCGGCCCTTCGAAGTTGGGAAGGAAGGCCGCCGACACCTGATGTGGACCCGCCCGAAGATGCACGGTTTCATCGACCGCGATCTGCATTCCATTGGGATCAGCCTCGGACATCCAGCGATCGATCGGAATCAGTGCCTTCCGTTCGCCGTCGACCGAAACCTCCACCATTTCGTTGCGAGCAGTGCGCCCGAACATCTGGCCCGTCGGACTTGGCTGCATGCGAATACGGAAGGTGTAGTTGCCGTCGGCCGGGAAGTTGTGCACGACCGAAAGGCCGCCGCGCGTGCCAAAGGGTGCTCCCGGGACCCAGTCCCACTGCGAGGCGAGGCGAGGCACGGTGTAGGTGGCCTCCTGAGGCGTAGCTCCCGCATCCCCGACGGCCAGGCGCGCAATGCCGCCGGCCGCAGCCAGATAGGCATCCATCAGCGTGGCGGAGAGGGCCTGTGCGTCCGCGATGTTGTCGAAATTGGCGCTCTTGGTATCCGGCGGGAGCCAGGCCGACGGGTCAACCTCAAGCGTCAGGAGGTCCTTGATCGCGTTCGCGTACTCGGCCTGGTTCAGGCGCTGGAACGTCCGGTAGCCCGGGTTCGGATTCGCCGTCGAGAACGAATCCAGTTGCTTCTCGAGCGTGGCGGCCAACCCCTGGAGGATCTCTTCGCCCGGACGCCTGGGGCCAGGTGGCGGCATCATTCCCGCGCGTAGCTTCCGCACCATCTTTTCCGAGAGCGCCCAGTCGGTCCACGCCTGGGAAGCATCGTATCCTTCCAGCGACATGTTGCCGCTGCTGCGCCGATCGTTGTGGCAGCGCATGCAGGTCTCTTTAATGACGTCGTTGGCGCGGTCGTACGAAAGCGGTGGGGCGTCGTCGGGAATCCGGTCGATGCGGTGCGCGTAGGCAGCCAGCGGGACGGGCTGACCCGGGGTGCGCGCGGGCACCTCGAACACGGGTTCGGCGACCGGTGCGATCATCGAATGGGCCGTCGTGGCAAACGCCAAATGCTCCTGCCCGGCACGCTCTTGGGTATGGAGCGACACGGTCGCGCTATTCGCTGCGGCTGCCGGTCCTCCTGCCAGGAGAAGCCCGGTACTAACCACAATGACCAGTTGTTTCACGGCCGACCTCGTCTGAATCAGCTAACACTGCCCCGCACCGCCCCCAACTCCCCGGACAGGTCCGCCCCGCCGAGTGTTAGGTCCACAGTATTGCCGGAGTGGCCCGGGCGCCAGAAATCTCATCCCGACCGACTCTCGTAAAGCCCTTTTATCCGTTGAGTTTGTGTCGGCAGGCATGGGGACAATGATCCCGCTGCCTGAGCGTTGATTCAGGCGGGGCAGTCAAGAACCAGGGCTAGCGCTGGCGGTCAAGAGCGCGGAGTCAGCAGGCGATCGCCTGCCCATCATGGCACTGACGGACAAGCGCCGTTCGACATTTCTCAACTTGCAGCCGGACTTATGCGTCCCCCTTTTGTCGGATCTACACAACTCCGCTCGAGGGAACTCAGACATGTTCGTATCAAACCTTGTTCGCGCGGCTCGCCGCGGCCTGACTGGCGGCATCGCCGGTGCAGCCCTGCTGGCACTCCCGATCGCGACCCCGGTCCACGCCCAAGACCAGGACGACAGCACGGAGCACCAACTCCGTGAGGTGATGTCGGTGCTGGAATGGCGTGAGATCGGCCCGACCATCATGGGTGGCCGGATCGCCGACCTCGCGGTCGACGAAAACCACCCCTCCACCTTCTATGTGGGCACGGCCGGTGGCGGTGTCTGGAAGACGACCAGCGGCGGGATCGACTTCGCGCAGGTCTTCGACGACCCCATGACGTCCACGATTGGTGATGTCACTCTCGCCCCGTCCAACCCGAATGTGGTCTGGGTTGGCACGGGTGAGCCGCAGAACCGCCAGAGTTCGTCCTGGGGCAACGGGGTCTACCGCTCCGTTGATGCCGGGCGCACCTGGACCCATCTGGGCCTCGAAGACACGCACCACATTGCGCGCATTCAGGTCCACCCCATGAATCCGGACGTCGCCTACGTGGCGGCCATGGGTCACCTGTGGGGCCCCAACGAAGATCGTGGAGTCTTCCGCACGACCGATGGCGGGCAGACCTGGGAAAAGGTTCTCTATGTGGATGAGAACACGGGCGCCATCGACCTGATCATGGACCCGAATGATCCCATGACGCTATTTGCCGCCATGTATCAGCGGCAGCGTCGGGCATGGGGCTACAACGGTGGCGGTCCGGGGTCGGGCATCTACCGGACGCTTGATGGCGGCGAGAACTGGGCCGAGATGACCGAGGGTCTCCCTCAGGGCGACAAGGGTCGCATCGGGCTCGACATCTACCGCGGCAATTCCGACTGGATCTATGCCATTGTCGAGGCGGACGGTCGCGCTCCGGGCCAAGGCCGCAGCTTCGGTGGTGATGCCTCGGGCGAGAACGGCGTCTACCGCTCACGGGACCGCGGGGAGACCTGGGAGAAGACCAGCGACACCAACAACCGGCCCATGTACTACTCGCAGATCCGGGTTGATCCGAACGACTCGGAGCGAGTGTACACGGGTGGATCGAGCCTTTACCGATCATCGGACGGTGGCCACAACTTCACCAATGACGCGTCCGACGGCGTCCACTCGGACCATCACGCACTCTGGATTGACCCGAACGATTCGGACCACCTGATCCTGGGGAGTGACGGCGGCGTTTCGGTCAGCTGGAACCGCTCCGACAGCTGGTACCAGCTCCGGAATGTTCCGGTGTCGCAGTTCTACGAGATCGGGGTCGACATGCGGCAGCCCTATCACGTCTGCGGTGGCTTGCAGGACAACGGATCGTGGTGTGCTCCATCCGATACCTGGTCCAACCAGGGAATCCGGACCCGCGACTGGTATAACGTCGGCGGCGGTGACGGCTTCTTTACCGTCATGCACCCCAGCAACCCCCGAGTGATGTTCTCGGAGTCGCAGGGCGGAAACGTCAACCGTGTCGACATGGTATCAATGGAGCGGCAGAGCGTCCGCCCGGATGCGGTCGATCAGAATGGCGAGAGTCTCGACCAGCGCAGGAACTGGAACTCGCCGATCATTTTTTCGCCCCATGGCGCAAACCGCATCTACTTCGCGTCCAACTACCTCTTCCGCTCCGACGACCTGGGCACCACCTGGGAGCGCATCTCGGACGAACTGTCCTACGCCATCGATCGTGAGTCGATTGAGATCATGGGCGTGCTCGGCTCCGCGGAGCAGATCTCCCTGAACGACGGTCAGTCGAACTACGGCAACGTCACGGCGATCGGCGAATCGCCGGTGAACGAGAACATCCTCTACACGGGATCCGACGACGGCCGCCTGATGCGCACCATGGATGGCGGTGGCAGCTGGACCGACGTCACAGGCAACGTTCCCGGTCTGCCAGCCAATACCTATGTCACCCGGATCGTGGCCTCACATGCGGCTGCCGGCACGGTTGTGGCGGCATTCGACGGGCACCGAGCCGACGACTACGCAGCCTACGTCTTCCGCAGCACGGACAACGGCAACTCGTGGACGCGCATCACCAACGGACTCCCGGAAGAATCCGTGAATGCCCTGGCCCAGCACCCAAGGGCTGCCAACCTGTGGTTCGTCGGCAACGAGCGCGGCATCTACGTCTCCCTCAACGGCGGAGATGAGTGGTTCATGATGGACGGGCTGCCGACTGTCCCGGTCGACGACATCAAGATCCAGGCGCGCGAGAACGACCTGGTGATCGGAACCCACGGTCGCGGCATCTGGATCATGGATGACATCACGCCGCTTGAGAACCTTGGCCCACAGGCCATGATGGCCGATGTGCAGCTGTTCGGAATCCAGAACACGGTCTCCTACAACAGCTACAACCCCCAAGGCTGGACGCCGGGAATCTTTGAGTCGGACAACCCGGACGATGGGGCAGGGATTCGCTTCCAAATCGGACAGGCAGCTGCCGCGGCGGCCGACGAGTACACGATCACGATCGCGGATGCCAACGGGAACACGGTTCGGGTCCTTACCGATGAAACCGAGCCCGGAGTCCATCAGGTAAACTGGGATCTTCGCCTGACCCAGAACGGCTCCGATGGAGAAGCGATGGACCCCGGGCCGCGGGTCATGCCCGGGCGGTACACGGCCTCGCTCACCGTTGGCACCATGATGGCGACCGGGACGTCGAGCTTCGAGGTCCTGCTCGATCCCCGTGTCGAGATTTCCGCGGCGGACCAGCGTGCTCGTTACGCCGCGATGATGTCGAGCTACCAGCTTTCCGGTCCGGCCCAGGCGGCCAACCAGCGGCTGGATCAGGCGGGAGACCAGCTCGAAGAAGCGGCCGATCGCGTTGAGGCGGCGGATGGCAATGCCGCCCTCATGGCTCGGATCGAAGCTGCACAGGAGCGACTCGACGAGCTGGATGACCTGCTCGGCGACGCCAGCGATGGCGCGGGCGCCTGGGGCGGAATTCAGCGAATGCACGTCCTGCCGACGGCGCAGACGCTGGAATCAATCGAGCGTTCCTGGGCCGATCTGCCGGGCGTCATTGGTCAGGTCAACCAGTTCATCTCTGGGGACCTTCGCCAGGTGACGGCGGCCGCTGCTGCCGTGGCGGCTTTAGCACCGAACGATCTCGACACCGTGCCGCTCCCCACCAGGGGCGGCGGCTTGTAGTGGCCCGACTCGAGCACCCCGGGGTCCCACGGGCGGCGGTGACGTCGTTCGCGGGTGACCGGCCTGGTTGATCGGATGACGTGAGCGGGGGTGGCGGAGCAGGATTCCGCCGCCCCCGTCTTGCATCCGCTACCGTCCTGCCGTTTTATGGCAACCTGCACTTTCACTCCCCAACAGGCAGATCCATGCGCAAGTTCTCAATTATCGGAAGCGTGGCGATCGCGCTCGCCGCCCTGACCATTCCCGTGGCTGCGGCGGCGCAGCTCTCGCACACGACCCAGTCCCCGCGTTCGAGCGAAGCCGGCTTCATCGGTGGAGTCGAATCGGCCAACTGGGAGCAGGCCGCCAGGTGGGCCCCGTACAACACCAGCGACATGCTCTACTCCATGACGGTGGCGCCCCGCTGGATTTCCGGCACGGACAACTTCTGGTACCAGTGGGAGAACAACGACGGTCGACGCTACTACATCGTCGACCCTGCTAGCCGGTCCAAGAGCGAGATGTTCGACCGTGACGTGCTGGCGGCCGAGCTGACCCGGATCACCCGCGATCCTGTCGACGGCCAGAACCTGGGGATCCGCGGGATTCGATTCCTGGACGACCACACCTTCTACTTCGAGTTCGAGTCCACCCAGGACGAAGAAGCCGAGGAAGAGATGTCCGGTGAAGAGGAAGGCGACTCTCAGGAAGAGGAGACCCGGCCCAGCGCCCCCCGACCCAAGAAGAAGGTCTTTCACTTCGAATACGACATCGACACCCAGACGCTCCGGGAGCTGGAAGCCTACGAAGAGCCGGACAGCCATCCCGGCTGGGCCAGCGTGTCACCCGATGGTCAGACGGTGGTGTTCGCTCGCGAGCACAACCTGTTCATGATCACCGGTGATGAGTACGCGCTGATTCTGGACGCCCGTCGCGGAGAAACAGGAGACTCTGCCGAGGCAGCGGAAGATTCCGTGGACGTAAACGAGGTGCAGCTGACCACCGATGGCGAGGCCTACTATTCGTACATGGGCAATTCATCGGGCCGGGGCACCAACGACGTGGACAAGGAAGAGGAATGGGCCAAGCGCAATCGTGCCGGCATCTCCTGGTCGCACGACTCGCAGAAGTTTGCGATGACGCGCTCGGATCAGCGCGAGGTCGATATGCTCTTCGTGATCCACAACACCGGTGAGGATCGGCCGGAACTGGAGAGCTACAGCTACGACATGCCGGGCGAAGAGAACGTCACGCAGACCGAGCTGCTGGTCTTCGACATGGCCAGCCGCCAGATGACGCAGATCGACGATGATCCGTGGAAGGATCAGACGATGTCCGTGGTCACCGCCTCGGAGTTCCGGTACCCGGACGACAATTCGCCCTCCGTGAGCAAGTGGTTTACCGACAGCTCCAACGAACTCTGGTTCACCCGCGCGAGCCGTGACCTGCACCGCATCGACCTCATGAAGGTCGACCTGACCTCCATGGAAGTGACCGCGGTGGTTGAGGAGCGCATGAACACCTATCAGGAGCAGCAAGGCCCCGATCGGTTGTCCGACGGGTCTTTCGTATGGTGGTCTGAGCGGGATGGCTGGGCGCATCTGTATCGCTACGCGGCCGACGGCACGCTGATCGCCCGGCTGACCGAGGGTGCCTGGCACGTGGACGGCGTGGTCCGCACCAACGCGACCAACCAGGTCTTCTTTTCGGCGAACGGTCGTGAGGAAGGGATCGACCCCTACTACGTCCAGCTCTACCGGGTAAACGCTGACGGGTCGGGACTGACCAAGATCTCGGAGGGCGATTTCGACAACCGCTCCAGCATGCCCGAGTCCGGCAACTACGCGGTCAACTCGTTTTCGCGTGTGAACACCGTGCCGGTTTCGGTTGTCCGGGGCCCGACTGGCGCCGTCATCATGGAGCTGGAAACGGCCGATCTGTCACGGCTCGTGGACGCAGGCTGGCAGATGCCAGAGCCCTTCAAGTTTGAGGCGGCCGATGGCTTCACCGACATCTACGGCGTCATGTACAAGCCGTTCGATTTCGACTCGACCAAGGTCTACCCGATCATCGAGTACGTGTATCCCGGCCCGCAGACGGAGTCGGTGTCCAAGTTCTTCACGACCAACTCGTCGGAAGTGGGCCTGGCCCAGCTCGGCTTTATCGTGGTGACGCTGGGGAACCGCGGAGGCCATCCGGACCGCTCCAAGTGGTACCACAACTACTCGTACGGAAACCTGCGGGACTACGGGCTGGCCGATAAGGTGACCGGCATCGAGCAGCTGGCCGATCGCCACGACTTCATCGACCGAAATCGCGTCGGCATCTACGGACACTCGGGCGGCGGATTCATGTCGACCGCCGCCATGCTGAACTACCCCGACATCTTTGACGTTGCCGTGTCCAGTTCGGGCAACCACGACAACCAGGTCTACAACCGCTGGTGGAGCGAAACGCACCACGGCGTGGACGAAGTTACGGACGACGACGGCGAGGTCAGCTTCAAGTATGACATCGACAACAACATCTCCCTGGCCGCCAACCTTCAGGGCAAGCTGATGCTGACCACCGGTGACGTCGACAACAACGTGCACCCGGCCAACACGATTCGGATGGCAGAGGCGCTGGTTCAGGCGAACAAGCGATTCGACTTCTTCATGTTCCCGGGCCAGCGCCACGGCTACGGGAACATGGGCGACTACTGGTTCTGGCTTCGGGCCGAGTACTTCGCCCGTCACCTGCTGGGGGACAGCCGGACCGCCGCAGACGTCGCGGAGCTCCGGGCTCAGCGCGAAAGGAACTAGCCTGGCCCTCATGAAACGCCGGTTCACCGGTGCATGACGACTCGCCCCCGACAGCCTGATGGTTGCCGGGGGCGAGTTCGTTGTGGGGTGGAGGCGGATCCAGGGGTCACGGGATCGGTCGTGCCGATCGAGACATTCCATCGCCCCGAGGGCGGTCTATTTTTTGGGGTGGGTGGGCGGGGGGTGGGTGGGCCCCACGCGCGCGGGCGCAGGTGATCGTGATCTAGCGGACGACGAACTCCACGGTATCCACCACCCAAGGCTGCAACGGCATGTGAATGCCATCCGCCACCACCGCGATCATTCGGTGAGTTCCGGGCGCAACGCCTTCGAACACATACTCCGACGACCCGTCGCCAAGGTGCACGACCGAGCCCAGGATGCTGGGTACCGGCTGGCCTGCCGGCGTCAGGTCGGTATCGAGATAAAGGTGATGGTGGCCCGTGCCGGACACGGTGTCCCCTGCTGGCATGATCTCAAGATTCATCACCTGCATCGTGACCCGCACACGGGCTGCGTCGCCCTCCACAGCCTGTTCCACCGACACATCGAGGGTCACCGTCATCGCGGGACTGATCCCGACCGATTCGGTCATCGTGGCCGAAGCGCTCGCACCTGTCTCCGGCTCTGATTCGGCCTCGGTGCTGCAGGCCCCGAGTACGAGGAGTCCGGAAAAGGCAGCGGTGAAGGCGGTCCTGGAGGAAAGTCTCAGCATTCTTCGCGTTGTTTCGGGTGGGTTTGTGAACGAGAACCCCGCAGACGTCGCGTGAGTTCCGGGAGGTGCCCCGACTGATGGCACGCTTAATGCTCCATACAATACCCTGTGGGAGCGGTCTTCGCTCCTGGCTGCGACCGGGCCCGATGGGTCGAGTCACGTAGCCTGACACCCCGACCCCAGACATGGGAGATGCCAGGAACATGGACTCGATACTCATTTCCTCCTCGCGAACCAACTTTCCGATCCGGCGGCACCGCTGGGTCTTGCCGGCCGTCGCCGCATTGGCGCTCGGTGCGGTTTCGGCGTGCGACAGCGGCACCGCCCCTACCGGACCAGAAGGCTCTGCAACGATCCAGGTGCTACTCACCGACGCGCCATCCGACATGCTGGACAGCGCCCACATCTGGATTTCTCGGGTATATCTGACCGGTGGTGGCGGAACCTCACCCGACACAGCTGAAGCGGACACGACCGATGCGCAGGGCCGAGTCGATCTGTTCAACGACCCCGCTAACCCGCTCTTCTTCGATGTGCTGACGCTTCGGGATGGGGTGACCGCCGACCTCACCGGGCTGATCGCAGTCAACGCAACCAGCTATCAGGGCATCCGCTTCGTTGTCGATTCTACCCGCGTGACTCTGGCGGACGGCTTCACCTTCGAGGACGGGACCCGAGTGGGAACCATGAAGGTGCCAAGCGGAATGACGTCGGGCATCAAGGTGAAGATCAAGGACCTTCTGGAACTGGACGAGAACGACGTGCTAACGATAGTCGTGGATCTGGATGTCGACTCCAACTTCAATATCCAGATGCAGGGGAACAATGATTCGCTCGTCCGTCGCATTCTGTTTTCGCCGGTTCTGCACGAGAAGTCCCGAAACCGCAGGTAGAGGTCGAGTCGTTTCCCCGAGTTCGCCCGCAGCCCGGCGGCAGGAAGCCCCTGACGACCCCCGCTGATCGGCGGACCACAGAGCAAAACGGCCGCGCCACCCGGTTGGGTGACGCGGCCGTTTTGCAATGGGTCGAAGCCAGCGTCAGTCAGCGCCGCTCACCAGCTTCTTGTCGAACTCTCCAATCACTCGAAGCCGTTCAACCTCTTCACTCAGAGCCTGAACCTGTTCGGTCAACTGGAGGACGTCTTCCCTGCCCAGTACCGCACCGCGTGACATCCCTGAATCACGGATCGCCTCAGCCAGAGACTCAACCAGCGGTTTGAGGGCAAACCGCACCAGGAGCGTCAGCGTGAGTCCAGCCACCGGGATCATCACCAGCAGGATCCCCATGATCGGAATCAGCATTCTCAGGTCCATCGTCCAGTCGCTCCGATCAGCCGAGCGTCAGTGACGCAAATTCACGCCATGACACGACTCGTTCAGTCCCGTCCACCGTGATGGCAATCCCCGAGTTGTCCGAATCGACGTCGTTGGAACCGGTCAGGTCGAACACGCGGCCATCCTTCAATTCCACTCGCGAACCCGACCGCAGCTTCTCGATCCGTGCGATCTGCCCGAACTCGACCAAGTACTCAATGCCCGCCGCGTTTCCGTTCAACAGCTCCCAGTTCGAGGCCTCGTCGCGGTCCCAGCGGATCATTCCGGAGAGGGTCTCACCCGACTCAAGGGTGATCGTCCCTTCCAGGCCCCGAACCGGCTCGAAGGAATCATACCCGACTTCCGCCTCTGCCTCGTGAAAGCGGACAGAACCAAAGTCGTCCCACTCGACAACGATCTGACCGAGGCCCGGATCGGACACCGAGATTCCGCGATTGGAGTCGTCGACATCATTCGAGCCGTCCAGGACCATCTCGGATCCGTCGATCATGACGACCCCCGCCGAGTTCGAGTTGTTTCTCGAGATCTCCTGGATCGCGCCGAAGGGAATTTCAAGCTTCTCTCGGCCGACGTCTCCGTCGAGAATGTCGGAGGAGAAGACTTCGTCCATGTCCCAGGTGATGTAGCCGGTAAACGACTGTCCATCACGGGAAGTCAACGTTCCATGGAGGCGCTTCTCGCGGGCCAGAACGTCGGCGGGTGCGGCCGAGAATTCGACGGACTCAATGTCACGCCATTGGTAGCTGGCTTCGCCCAACTCCGGGTGGAGAACATCAAGCGACCGAAGCGCGGAGCCCAGGTCAGTGCTTCCGCCCTCCATGAGCACTTCGCTGCCATCGCGAAGCTCAACGATCGCCTGACTGGAGTTCACCGTATTGATTCGCGCGATGTTGCCGAAGCGCACTCCGGAGAGGCGTGAATCCCTTTCGGTCACCTTGGATGCATCAAGCAGATCCGCCCAACTGCCTTCGTTCTGGTCCCAACGGATGAAACCAGTGTGCTGATCGCCACTGACAGTCGTCACCGTTCCGTAGAGACGATTGGTCCCATCGACGGGATTCTCGATCACGACAGGAATCGGCACGACAACACGTGCCTCACGCACAAAGTCTACCGAAAAGCGATTGGAAGTTACCGCCCCGGCGAGCAATGCCACCGTACCGATCATGCCGGCGAGTCCAGCGGCCCCAATGAGCCCGAGATTCCTGAGGTCCTCACCCGTCGTTGGTCCCTTCATCATCCCACTCCCTGTTCTGTCCTGCGTTCGTCGACGATCGCTCCGGATACTACGGAGGCCGGCTGCCGCCTGTTTCAAAAGGTCAGTGACTTACGCCCGCCGCCTCTGAGGTTACCGCGGCACCCGAACCAGCCCTGATTTCAGCCGTGATCCGATCAGCCCCGTAAACGACGTCCAGAACGGCCAGAATAGCTCGGGCATCTACGGTGATCGCGCGATTGGATTCAGGAAGGAAGATGAAGTCGCCGGGTAGCGAGGCGAGGTTGCCATCAAACACCACCCCGACGATCTCCAGATCTGCGTTCAACACCGGCGAACCGGAGTTCCCGCCCGCGATATCCAGGGTGGACGTGAAGTTCAGGGGCGTCGACAGATCAAGACCGGATTCGGCCGCAAGCCAACGCTCCGGCAGCAGCCAGGCTTCCCCTCCATCCTGATCCCGCCCAAGGGCTCGATACCGCTCGAACAGACCGGCCAGCGTGGTAAATGGCTCGATCGCCTCCCCGTCCTGGTAGTATCCCGCAACCACTCCATCCGAAATCCGGGGAGAGAAGGTGGCGTCCGGCGAAACGGCCCAGCCGTAGAGCTGAAGTCTGGCCTTCCCGAGACTCGACTCGATCTCCTCCTCACGATTGAGCAGCGCACTCAATCCGTCCTGGAACCGCGAGTATTCCGGGGCATAGAAACTCACAAAACGAATCGCCGGGTCGTTGGAGTCCAGACGTCCCGTCCTGAGCCCATCAACGGTGGTCGCCGAGTCTGCCAGAATGCTCCGCTGAAGCACCGCGGCGACCCCCTTGGCGGTGCGCCCACGCATGATCGAACCCAGCCAGCGATCCTCGGCCGGATCGAAGTAGTCCAGAAACTCCTGGACCCGAGCCTCGATCAGGAGGCCATCCAGGACCGGTGGCACGCTGCCGATCGAATCAACCTGCGCCAACATTGGCTCGAGGAAGGAAGCCGGCGCGCCAGCCTGGCGGGCATTCAGAATCTGGAAAGCCAGAAAGGCTCGATGGAGGGTCGATGATTCGAACCCACCTGCGGTGAGCCCCAGAAACGCTCCGAACCCGGTGTCGAGTTCACGTTTTTCGTCCTGGATCCGGGCCAGTCGCTCCATCAACCCTCCAAACCGCTCCCGGAGTTCCGGAGTGGCGGTCATTGCCGCCTGCAACTCCATCTCAGCGGCCGCCTTCCGGGCCATTAACACCTGATCTTCAAGCCCCTCGATGACTCCGGTCGTGGCCTTGATCGCGTTGACCGCGCCAAACCAGTCGTTCTCGATGTCATCCTCCCGGGCCTGCACCGGGAACGCATCCAGGAACTCCTGAAACGCCTGCGCGCGACGGTTCAGGAAGTCGAGCGTCTTCAGGTCTTCGACTTCCCGGCGGAAGGTCAGCTGCGCGATGGTCTGAGCACGATGGGTACTTCCGGGATTGCCTACGACGAATACCGCGTCGCCCGCTTCGATCCCCTCGGCACTCCAGCGGAAGTAGTCGGGTGTCTGCAGGGGCACGCCCTCGCCGTCATACAGTCGAAACAGGGCGACATCGAGGTTGTAGCGCGGAAAGTTGAAATTGTCGGCGTCCCCACCGAAGAACCCGACCTGAACCTCAGGCGTCATCACCAGCTTGACGTCCGTGTACTTCCGGAAGACGTAGGCGGCGCGATGTGCACCCCCGTAGAGTGTGACGATTTCGACCGAAATGGCGTCGTCTTTGCCGAAGTCGTCGATCAGATCCTCTGTGATGTCGGCGATCTTCTCGTTCATCCGCTCGCGTCGTTCCGGTCCGGTCCGCCCACCGATGGCACCCTCAACGTCACGGGTGATGTCGCGGATGGCGATCAGTTGCTCGGCAGCAAAGCCTGTGACCTCTCGCTCGTCTTCAAGGGTTTCGGCATAGAAGCCCATTTCAAGAAGCTGCTCTCCCGGGGCGCTGACCTGCGACACGAACTTCCGGGCGCAGTGGTGATTCGTGAGGACCAGACCGTCGCCGGAGATTAGAGAGGCGGAGCAGTTCGGGATACGGAGAGCCCCGAGTCGCGCCGTTCTGAACCAGGCGCTGTCCGCCGAGATCGCGTACTCGCTCCTGAAGTAGTCCGCAGGCGGACGATCAAATGTCCACATTCGGCCGCCGTCAAACCGCCCGACCTCCACCGTGTCTAACGATTGAACCCGCGTCGCTGCAGGGATCGGAGTGGTGGCCTCGCGGTCGGACCGGGGGGGCGTGATCTGCGCCGAGACCCCGGCCGAGCCAACAACCCATGCAATCCCAGCCAGCAGAACGGCGTGTTTCGAAGCCCACGGGGCCCCGAGCGAGAGCGCGAAGGCATGGCAGGAACGGATCTTACGAAGCATGGCGGGTGTCATGTCGAGAGTTCACAAGCGGATGTCTGACTACACCGTCG